>CAUVGV010000009.1:0-24483 GCA_963551505.1 uncultured Kingella sp. | reverse complement strand
TTTAAGTTTGGCATTTTACAGATTACAAAAATTTCAGGCTGCCTCGGGTGGAAACAATAAGCAGCCTGAAAATAGGTAAGTAAAGCAAGCGAGACAATGTTAGCCGTTGCGGTTGAAACCGTTTTCAGGCTGCCTCTTATTTCGCCTCTTCGCCCTCTTCGGGTTTCTCATAATCCATTAACGACAAGCCATCCAGCGAGCCATCTTCGCCCGCCGTTCCGTTTTTCTTGCTGTTCAGCTTGATTTGCAAGCGCAAGTCGTTTTCCGAATCGGCGTTGCGCAGCGCGTCTTCGTAGGAAATCATGTCGGCTTCGTATAGGTCAAACAAGGCTTGGTCAAAGGTTTGCATGCCGATGTCGCGCGATTTTGCCATGATGTCTTTGATGCCATGCACCTCGCCATGCAAAATCAATTCGGAAATCAAGGGCGAGTTCAACAAAATTTCCACTGCCGCGCTGCGCCCTTTGCCTGTTTTGCGCGGAATCAAGCGTTGCGAAATAAAGCCTTTTAAGTTCAACGACAAATCTGTTAAAAGCTGCGTGCGGCGTTCTTCGGGAAAGAAGTTGATGATGCGGTCAAGTGCTTGGTTGGAGTTATTGGCGTGCAGCGTTGCCATGCACAAATGTCCTGTTTCGGCAAACGCCAGCGCGTAATCCATCGTTTCGCGGTCGCGGATTTCGCCAATCAAAATCACATCGGGCGCTTGGCGCAAGGTGTTTTTCAGCGCGGCAAACCAGTTTTGCGTGTCCACGCCCACTTCGCGCTGCGAAATGATGCAGTTTTTGTGCGGATGAACGTACTCAATCGGGTCTTCAATCGTGATGATGTGTCCGTTGCTGTTTTCGTTGCGGTAGTCAATCATCGCCGCCAGCGAGGTGGATTTGCCCGAGCCTGTGCCGCCCACGAAAATCACCAAGCCGCGTTTTTCCATCACCACATCTTTTAACACGGGCGGCAGTTTCAAATCGTCAAACTTGGGAATATCGCTGGTAATCACGCGGCAAACCAGCGTTGCCGCGCCGCGTTGAATCATGGCGTTAATCCGAAAGCGCGACACGCCCGCCAAGCTAATGGCGAAGTTGCATTCGTTAGTTTCAGCAAATTCAATGGATTGCTTTTCATCCATAATGGAACGGGCAATTTGCGCGGTGTGTTCAGCCGACAGCGGTTTGTCGCTTAATTTGGTTACTTTGCCGTCCAGCTTCATGGCGGGCGGATAGCCTGCGGTGATGAATAAATCCGAACCTTTGTTTTTCACCATGTGGGTCAACAGGTTATGGATAAATTTTTTCATTTCTTCGTTTACGGGGGCGATGGTTGTTGTCATGGTTTCTCGCGTTGGGTTGAGTTAAAAAATGTGAATTTTAACGATTTTAGTAGCATTTGTCGTGCCAAAGTGTTGCGCTGTTATCTTTGCTTGTAACAATGTTTCGCGCTTTAAAATTGCAACAAAATAACTTTTTGTAAACTATTGTATGTTAAGTTTTGTTGTTTTAAGATAATGGTTAATAATAAAAATAAAGCAAAATACGGCTTCACAAGTTTTTTGGCTTTATTTATTTAATTGAGGAAACCATGCTATGCAACAAGCGGTTGTGTTAGACAAAATAGACTTAAAAATCCTGCAAGTGTTGCAAGAAAATGGGCGGTTGAGCAATGTGGAACTATCGGAGCGCGTGGCGCTGTCGCCATCGCCTTGTTTGCGCCGTTTGAAGCAGCTGGAAGACAACGGCATCATTCGCCGCTATGCCGCGCTGCTGTCGCCCGTGTCGCTTGGCTTGGGGCTGCAAGTGATGATTCGTGTAACCACTGATAAAACCGCGCAATCGCGTGGCGAATTTGAAAGCGCGGTGCACACATGGTCGGAAGTGTTGGGCTGTTTTGCGCTCACGGGCGAATCGGATTATCTGCTGCACGCTTTCTTTACCGATATGAACGCTTTTTCGCATTTTGTGCTGGATGTGTTGCTGTCGCACAGTTGCGTGTTGGATGCCAAATCCAACTTTGTGTTAAAAGAGATTAAGAGCACCACCGCGCTACCGCTGTTGCATCTTGCGCCCTAACGCAGATAGAAACGGCATAAACCTGTTTTCAGGCTGCCTTAAAGACGGTCAAACTGTGTATAATTGTGTTATCGCTTCGTTAGGCAGCCTGAAAATATGTTAATCGCGCTTAATAAACCCTATGGCTACATCTGCCAATTTTCTCCACACGAAAAACATCGCAATTTAAAAGAATTGGTTAGCCTGCCCAACGTTTACCCCGCAGGGCGGCTAGACACCGACAGCGAAGGCTTGTTGCTGCTCACCGACAACGGGCAACAACAAGCCCGCATCGCCCATCCCCGCTTTAAGCTCATCAAAACCTACTGGGCGCAACTAGAAGGCACGCCCAATCCCGAGCAAATCGCGCAATTAGAACAGCCCATGAACTTGGGCGATTTCATTGCCCAGCCCGCGCAAACCCGCCTGCTCACGCCCGCCGAAGTCGCCCGCATCTGGCCGCGCAATCCGCCCGTGCGCTATCGCAAAACCGTGCCCGATTTTTGGCTAGAAATCCGCATCGCCGAAGGCAAAAACAGGCAAGTCAGGCGGATGACCGCCAAAGCACACTACCCCTGCTTGCGGCTGGTGCGAACAGGCATCGGACGCATCAATTTATTTGATTTAGACTTGCCACTCGGACAGTGGCAACCCTTAACCACTCTACCCTAACGGAAACCATCATGAAACTACACCAAACCGTAGCCGCAGAAGTACAAAAAGCCTTTGACGAAGCCCAGCTTTCAGGCTGCCCCATCGCCCTGCAACCCGCCAAGGATGCCAAATTTGGCGATTTCCAAATCAACGGCGTAATGGGCGCAGCCAAATCGTTGAAACAAAACCCACGCGAACTGGCGCAAAAAGTAGCCGATTTGCTCGCTGCCAATCCCCTGTTTACCGCCGCCGAAGTCGCCGGGCCGGGCTTTATCAACCTGCGCCTGAACCCCGAGTTTCTCGCCGCGCAACTGAGCGCCGCCGACAGCCGCCTGGGCGTTGCCCCCGTGGCAAAAAGCAAAACCGTGGTGATTGACTACTCATCGCCCAATCTTGCCAAAGAAATGCACGTGGGGCATTTGCGTTCCAGCATCATTGGCGACAGCTTGGCGCGCGTGCTGGGCTTTTTGGGACACAAAGTCATCCGCCAAAACCATGTGGGCGACTGGGGCACACAGTTTGGCATGCTGGTTGCCTATTTGGCGGAGCAGCAGCAAGACGATGCCAATTTCCGTCTGGCGGATTTGGAACAGTTTTACCGCAACGCCAAAGTGCGCTTTGACGAAGACGAAAATTTCGCCAACACCGCGCGCGAATATGTGGTGAAACTGCAAGGCGGCGATGAGACCGTGTTGTCTTGGTGGCGCAAATTCGTGGACATTTCGCTGCAACACGCCGAAACCGTGTACGAAAAATTGGGCTTGCTGTTGGAGCGCAGCGATGTGGCGGGCGAATCGTCTTACAACGACGATTTGCAAAACGTGGTGGACGAACTGCTGCAACGCGGCTTGGCGGTGGACGACAACGGCACCAAAGTGATGTTCTTGGACGAATTGAAAAACCAAGACGGCGACCCGCAGCCCTTTATCATTCAAAAACAAGACGGCGGCTTCCTATACGCCACCACCGACTTGGCGTGCGTGCGCCACCGTGTGCGCAATTTGCACGCCGACCGCATTATTTATGTGGTGGACACGCGCCAATCGCTGCACTTCCAGCAACTGTTCGCCGCCACGCGCAAAGCAGGCTGGCTGCCTGAAAACGTGGAAGCCGAATTTATCGGCTTTGGCACGATGATGGGCAAAGACGGCAAACCGTTCAAAACTCGCTCGGGTGACACCGTGAAACTGGTGGAATTGCTGGACGAAGCCACCGAACGCGCCACCGCGTTGGTAAAAGAGAAAAACCCCGAACTGCCCGCTAACACCGCTGCCAAAATTGGTCGCGCCGTGGGCATTGGCGCGGTGAAATACGCCGATTTGAGCAAAAACCGCAACAGCGATTACATCTTCGATTGGGAAAACATGCTTTCGTTTGAAGGCAACACCGCGCCTTATCTGCAATACGCCTACACGCGCGTGCAAAGCGTGTTGCGCCGCGCAGGGGCTTGGAACGAAACCGCTGCGTTGCAAATCAAAGAGCCGCTGGAACAACAGCTTGCCGTTGAATTGCTGAAATTTGAAGATGTGCTCAACAGCGTGGCGGAAACATCGTTCCCGCATTATTTGGCGAATTATTTGTATCAACTCGCCGCCTTGTTTAGCCGTTTCTACGAAGCCTGCCCGATTTTGAAAGCCGAAGGCGCAACGCGCGACACTCGCTTGCAGTTGGCAAAATTAACAGGCGAAACGCTGAAAACAGGGCTGGGGCTGCTGGGCATTGAAGTGTTGGATGTGATGTAAGCAGCATGGTTTTGGCTTGGCTGAAACTTTTGGTTTTCAGGCTGCCTAATAAGGCGGCTGTGTAAAATAGGCTTTAACCTGCGCAGGTTGATGATGCGCGGGTTAAAGCCTACTCTGTGTTTATCCCATCATCTGAACAGCAAGGCATTAAGGCAGCCTGAAACCTTTGCAAACCCCCAGCAGCAGCCTGAAAACCCAATCAACAAAACCAAAACGCATACAGCGCGTTTCAACGCACTCCCACCCAACCC
The DNA here is from genome assembly GCA_963551505.1 of uncultured Kingella sp. Classification (GTDB taxonomy): domain Bacteria; phylum Pseudomonadota; class Gammaproteobacteria; order Burkholderiales; family Neisseriaceae; genus Kingella_B. Next base: position 19,794 of record CAUVGV010000009.1, on the reverse strand, counting down.
CTTTTGGAAAAACCACCATGAAAAACATCGTAATCCTGATTTCCGGGCGCGGCAGCAATATGCAGGCGATTGTGAACGCGAACATCGCTAACGCCCGCATCGCCGCCGTGTTGTCCAACAACCCCGAAGCCGCAGGCTTGGCATGGGCGGCGGAACGCGGCATCGCCACCGCCGCGCTGAACCATAAAGATTTCGCCAGCCGCACCGATTTTGACCGCGCCATGATGCAGCTCATCGACCGATATTCCCCCGATTTGGTTGTGCTGGCGGGCTTTATGCGGATTTTAACCCCCGAATTTTGCGCCCATTACGCCAACCGCTGCATCAACATCCACCCCTCGCTGCTGCCCGCGTTCACAGGGCTGCACACGCACCAGCGCGCCTTAGACGAAGGCTGCCGCGTTTCAGGCTGCACCATCCATTTTGTAACCGAAGTGTTGGACAACGGCGCGATTATCGCGCAAGGCGTGGTGCCCATTTTGGATGGCGACACGGCAGACAGCATCGCCGCGCGGGTGTTGCAAGTGGAACATCAACTCTTGCCGCAGGCGGTGGCTGACTTTGTTTCAGGCAGCCTGAAAATCGTCGGCAAACGGGTGGAACGCAGCACGCCCCGCGCCGATGCCGCCGCACAACTGTTGGCATAAGGAGCAAGCATGAAGCGCCTCGCCCTACTCGCCGCCCCCGTATTGCACGCCGAAATTCCACAATCTGCCCGCGCCCAATACAAAGCCAGCTTGGGCATCCCCGCCACGCTGTCGTTTGAACGCGAGGGCGAGCAGTATCGCATCGTCGCCAAAATCAACGTGCCGCTTTATAAAATGCGCTTTGAAAGCGGCGGCACGATAGACGGCGAACAGCTCAAACCCAGCTACTACCGCGATATCCGCAACGGCAAAGAATACGCATCTGCCCAGTTTTCAGGCAGTCGCGTGCGACTGGGCAAAAAAGACAGCAAGCACACCGAAACCGCCCAAGGCGTGGTGATGGATTTGTTTTCGCTCACATGGCAACTGGCGTTTAACGACGGCAAATTGTCCACGCCGCTGGTGATTACCAACGGCAAAAAACTCTATCCCATCAACCGTCTAACGCCCAGCAGCAGCAAAAGCATGACCATAGGCAGCCTGAAAACGCGCACCCAAGCCTTTACCCTGCGCCACGACAACGACCAAATCTTCCTCGCCCTCGCCAGCGATTTGGGCAACGTGCCCGCGCTGATTCGCTACAACGTAGGCGGCAAAAAATACAGCCTAACGCTCAAAGCCGTGCAAATGGATGGGCAGCAGCCCACACCAGCGCAATAGGCAGCCTGAAACGGCAAATTCACTATTCAACACACACCCAAAGGAACACACCATGCAAAGCCTTTATCTCCCCATCAAATACGCCCATCTGTTTTTCGTTACGATAACCATCATCCTGTTTAACCTGCGCTTTTGGCTACGCACCATGCAGCCTGAAAAACCGCTGCCCATCATCCTGCGCGTGCTGCCGCATATTAACGACTCCATGCTGCTGTTTACAGGCATGCTGATGATGCAGATTGTGCCGTGGCAGCCCTTTGGCGCAAACAAATGGCTGGGCGTGAAATTGCTGCTGGTGCTGGCTTATATTTTTGTCGGCGCATTTTGCCTGCGCGCCACACCCCGCAGCGGCAAATGGTTTAGGCTATATGGCGTGGGGATGTTGATTGTTGCCACAATTATTTATTTGGCGCATTGGAAGCCGTTGTGAAGCCGCTGTAAACAGAGGCAGCCTGAAAAGACGAAAACACGTTTTGCAATAAAACAAAACGTGTTTTTTGTTGTGCAACGTTTTCAGGCTGCCCAAGCAAAGAGGCAGCCTGAAAACCATCTCGCCTATACTACCCCATAGCGTGCGCGATATGCCTGCATCGGTTCAACAAACTGCGCCAATTCCGCGCTGCCACCTTGTTCCAGCAGGGCAAATAAATCCAGCAGGTTGGCGATGGCGACCACGGGCAGCCCGTATTGTTGTTGCACTTCTTGCACGGCGGATAATTCGCCCGTGCCTTTTTCCATGCGGTCTAGCGCGATGGCAACGCCTGCGGGGGTTGCGCCTGCTTGTTGGATAAGCTGCACGCTTTCGCGCACGGATGTGCCTGCGGAAATCACATCATCGATAATCAACACGCGCCCTTTAAGCGGTGCGCCCACCAGCGTGCCGCCTTCGCCGTGGTCTTTGGCTTCTTTGCGGTTGTAGGCAAAGGGGACGTTGATGCCGCGCTCGGCGAGCATCATGGCAGTGGCGGCGGCGAGTATGATGCCTTTGTAGGCGGGGCCGAACAGCATATCAAATTCAACTTTGCTCGCCACAATCGCTTGGGTGTAAAACTTTGCCAGCGCAAGCGTGGATGCGCCGTCGTTGAACAAGCCTGCGTTGAAAAAATAGGGCGATTGGCGACCTGCTTTGGTGGTAAATTCGCCGAATTTGAGCACGTTTTGGCGCAGGGCAAATTGCAGGAAATCTTGGCGGAAATGGGTCATGGGGTTTTCCTTATACGTTGGGGTAAAGTTGGCAATATTGGGTGTTGTCCTCGCCGCTGTCGTCTGGGGGGAGCGGTGATTGGGGACGGATTGGGGGGCAACGAGTTGCGTGGAGGGCGAACTGAGGCAGCCTGAAAACATAATTGGCGGCTTGGCTGGTTTTCAATCTTGTGCGTTGCGCTGCGAGATACCCCTGAGCTTTGCATAAGTTCGCATGGCTAAATCAAAGATTTGAACAAAGGGGCAAGGCTGCCTATGTTTTAGAGAGGGGTAAATCATGAATATGGTGGCAGTAAGCAAGCAATTCATATTGTTGTCCTAGCTCGTGCTGCAATCGCTCAAACAGTATTTTCCCTTGATACATAAATAATTGCTCGGCATGGGCATCGGGGAAACCTGAATGGATGGGGTCGTTCCAATTTAAGGTTTGGTCATATTGCGCTGCCCAATCCAGCAGGGCTTGGGTTAATGCTGGCGAAAAAGGCAGCTCGCTTGGGTTGAGGTTTCTGGGTTCATCGCCGATTGCCCACAAGGGGAAACAGCCATAATCTGCCATCAGTTTGATTTTCATTTTGCTGCAAAGGCAGCCTGAAAATGTGATGAGTGATTTTCAGGCTGCCTCTCCTTTATCTGCGCCGTTTGCCGCTATTGGGCAACGCCATATCCGCCCATTTCAAAATAGCGGCAACTTCGGCGGGGTTGAGTTCGTAAAACTGCCCGCGTTTCAAGCGGTTGGGCAGTCCAATCGGTCCAAAGCCCACGCGCACCAAGCGGCTGACAGTTAAGCCGATGTGTTCAAAAATGCGCCGCACTTCGCGGTTGCGCCCTTCTTTGATGACCACGTTGTACCATTTGTTTGCGCCCTCGCCGCCTTGCTCGTTGATGCGCTCCACCTGCGCCAAGCCGTCTTCCAGCATGATGCCTTGCGTGAGCTGCTGCATTTGCTCGCGGCTTACTTCGCCCAACACGCGCACGGCGTACTCGCGTTCCACTTCAAATTTGGGGTGGGCAAAGCGCTGCACCAATTCGCCCGATGTGGTCAAAATCAGCAAGCCGCTGGTGTTGATGTCCAGTCGTCCGATGGCAATCCAGCGGCTGCTGGCGGCTTGCGGCAGGCGGTCAAAAATGCTGATGCGCCCTTGCGGGTCGTCGCGCGACACAATTTCGCCTTCTTGTTTGTAATACAAGATGATGCGCGGCAGGCGGTCTGCCCATTTGAGCTTGATGGCGTTGCCTTTCACCGTTACTTGGTCGTCGGGCGAGACTTTGTCGCCCAGTTGCGCGGTTTTGCCGTTCACTTGCACCCAGCCGTTGCTAATCCATTCTTCCATTTGGCGGCGCGAGCCTGCGCCTGATGCGGCGAGAATTTTTTGCAGTCGTTCGGGTTCTTGGCGCGATAGGTCGGCGCGTTGTTCTTTTAGGAACTCAGCGCGTTGTTGGATTTTTTGGTTGGGGGCGCGCACGATGAGTTTTTTGGCGCGGGCGACGCGTTGTTTGACGGGATTTTCGGCTGGGCTGCGCTCGGTTTGATTGCGCCGAAACTCACTATGTTCGTTTTCAGGCTGCCTTTGGGCGTGGGGTTTACCTGTTTTCAGGCTGCCTTTGGATTTATTGGCTGATGCGGTTTTACGCGCAGGCTTGTTGGCGGAAATGTCGTCAAGATAATGGCGTTTGGATTTTTTGGGCATGGTGGGTCTCCGTAACGGCTGTGCGCTGGGGTGCTGCTGATTTTGGTTTTCAGGCTGCCTTGTGTGCATCCATAAAGGCAGCCTGAAAATTAAAAATAAGCGCAGCCAAACAACTTTGGCAAAGCAAAAAACCGTTCTTCCGCGGTGCGCTAACACGGCAGGATGGGTTAATCAAAAGGTGGTGTATTGTAGCGGATAACGGCAAAGGCAGCCTGAAAATGATTTTTCAGGCTGCCTGATTGCATCACGGCAATGCGGTTTCCAGCGTGTGCCATAACGCCGCTTGGTTAAACATATCATTATGCCCCGCAGGCAATTCGTGATACTGCGCGCGTTCGCCCAAGGTTTGCGCCAGCCGTTGCCCGTGCGCAGCGGGAATCAGCGTGTCGTGCGTGCCGTGGAAAATCAGCACCTGCGTGTTGGGCGTGGTGGCGAGATAGTCGGCGGTGGGCAGCGAGTATTTGATGAGAAACGGCGGCACAAACGGCATTTTGTCGCGGATTAAATCGCGTAGGCGGAAATAGGGCGAAATCAACACCAGCTTGGGCGTGCGCAACTGCGCGGCAACGTGCGCCGCCATGCCGTTGCCAATGGAATTGCCCACCACGATGATTTGCTCGGCGGGGAAACGTTGGCGCACATACTGCGCCATGCGCTCGGCATCGGCGAGCAAATCGGCTTGGCTGCGGATTTGCCCGCTGCTTTTGCCGTAGCCGCGATAGTCAAACACATAGCTGTCGTAGCCCAGCTCGGCAAAACGTTGCGCCACTTCGCCCCAGCCATCCAGCGCGCCTGCGTTGCCGTGGAAAAACAAAATCGCGCCTTTGGGATGGGCGTGGGGCGGGCGAAAATGCAGCCCGTTAAGCACCGCGCCGTTTACGAGCAAGGCGATTTCTTCATGCGGCAGCCTGAAAGTGTAGGCGTAGTGGGCGGGGAGTTTGCTGGGGTGGAACAGCAGGTTTTCTTGTTGGAAATAGAGCACGCATAACACGGCGGCGTAGAGTGCGGCAAGCCATGCGAATAGTTGGCAAAGGCGGGTTTTCATATTTTCAGGCTGCCTCTGCCATTTGTATGGCTTGTTTAATATCCACCGCCACAATGCGCGATACGCCTTTTTCCTGCATGGTTACGCCAATCAGCTGTTCTGCCATTTCCATGGTGAGGCGGTTGTGCGAGATATAGAGAAACTGGGTTTGGGCGGACATTTCTTTCACCAGTTGGCAAAAGCGGCTGGTGTTGGCATCGTCCAGCGGGGCATCCACTTCGTCCAAGAGGCAAAACGGCGCGGGGTTTAGGCTGAACAGGGCGAATACTAGGCTCATGGCGGTTAGGGCTTTTTCGCCGCCGCTCAATAGATGGATGGAGCTGTTTTTCTTGCCGGTGGGGCGCGCCATGATGCTGATACCTGCGCTGAGCGGGTCGCTGTCGGTGAGCTGCAAGGTGGCTTCGCCGCCGCCAAACAGCGTGGGGAAGATGCTTTGCATTTTGGCGTTTACCGCGTTAAAGGTTTCCAAAAAGCGAGTTTGGGTTTCGTTATCAATTTGGGCGATGGCTTCTTCCAGCAGGGCGATGGCGTTTTGCACGTCTTCGCTTTGGCTGCGGTAGTAGGCATCGCGCTGTTGGGCTTCGGCAAGCTCGTCCAGCGCGGCAAGGTTCACCGCGCCGAGTGCTTCAATTTGCGCCAGCAGGCTGTTGATATGCTGCGACAGCGTTTTCAGGCTGCCTGAATGTTGGGCATCGGCAAGGGCATCTAAATCTGCGCCACGCTCGGTAAGCTGCTCGTGATAACGCTGGGCGTTGAGCTCGGCTTGCTGTTGTTGCAGCAGCGCGTTTTGCACGGCAGCCTGAATTTGCGGCAACTCGGCGGCGATGGCTTGGGCTTGTTGGAACAAATCTTGTCCTTGCGCTTGGGTGGCGGCTAGGGTGTCTTGCGCGGCGGCGATGCGCTCGGCAAGCTCAGCGTTGCTTTCTTGGGCGATGGTGAGCTGTTCGGCAAGCTCGCTGCTGGCGGCATCGTTTTCTTGCGCGAGCGCGGCTTCTTCCATGCGCTGCTGCCAGTCTTGCTGTTGCAGCAGGATTTGCGCGGCTTGCTCGGCTAGGCTGTCGGCGTGTTGTTGGATTTTGTGCTGTTCCACTTCGGCTGCGCCGTATTGGCGATTGGCTTCCAGCAGGGCGAGTTGAGCGGTTTTGAGGGCGTGCTGTTGCGTTTTCAGGCTGCCTGAAAGGGTGTCAAATTGGTGTTCCAATTCGCCTAGCGATTGGGCAAGGGTGTCGCTGTCTTCGGCTAGGCTGTCGCTTTGTTGGGCAAGCAGTTCTATTTCGTCTTGCAACTGGGCTTGCTCTTGGGCGATGTGTTCGCGGCGAAGCTGGGCTTGATTGTGGCGCTCGGTAAGCTGGTTGGCGTGGTTTTGCGCTTGTTGCAGTTGGTTTAGCAGCTCGCGGTAGTGTTCTTGCGCTTGGGTGTGCGCTGCTTCGGCTTGGGCAAGCGCGGTTTGGGCATCTTCAGCTTGCTGTTGGGCGGCGGCAAGCTGCGGGGCGAGCGCGGCAAGTTGTGCGACGAGTTCGTCGTGTTGGGCTTTTTGCTGGATGAGGTTTTGGCTGCTGGCTTCGTTGTAGAGCGTGATGCTGTGTTTGTCCACGCGGTGCCCTTCGGGCGTGAGCCATGTTTGCTGGGGGGCAAGCTCGCTTTGGTGGGCGATGGCGTAATCCAAATCGGGGGCGCACAGGATGCCGTCTAGCCAGTCGTGTAAGGCAGCCTGAAAATCTTTGTGCGCTTGGATTTGATTGAGCAGGGCTTGGGCGGGCTGGGTTTTCTTGCTTACGGGATGGGCTTGGTTGAGCCATGCGGCTGCGCCTTGCGGCAAGGGGCTGGGCAAGGCGGCTTCGGCGGGCAGCTTTTTGGCGTGCAAGCGTTCGGCAAGCACCACGCTGATGGCGTGTTGCCATGCTTCGGGGGCGGTGAGCTGTTGCCACAGGCTGGGAGTTTGGGCGTAGTCGGTGTTTGCCCAAAAGTCGTTGGGCGCGCTGCTGCGCAGGATTTGGGCGATGGCTTGCTGCTGGGCTTGCGCGGCGATGTGTTGTTGTTTTAGGGTTTGGTAGTGCGCTTGGGCTTTTTGTTGCTGTGTTTTCAAGCTGCCTAATTGCGTTTGGCTGTGTTGCCATTGGATTTCGGTGGCTTGGCATTGGTGTTGCAGCGTTTTGGCGGCATCTTTGGCTTGTTGCAAGGCAGGGTTGTCGGCGCTGCCCAGTTGGGAAAGCTCGTCTTGCAGGCGTTGGATGCGGCTGCGGTGGTTGGCAAGCGTGGTTTGAGTATGTTGCTGTTGTTGCTGTTTGAGCGCGAGTTCGCGTTTCAGGCTGCCTATTTGGTCGTGCTGGCTTTGGTGGTTGTGTTGGCTGGTTTGCTCGGCGGTTTCTAGTTCGGGCAGGCGGGCTTCGTGTTCGGCAACGATTAGGGCGAGCGCGGCAAGTTCGCTGTGTTTGTCAGCGGCTTGTTGCAACAAGGCTTCGCGCTCGGCTAGGGTGTCGGCGTGTTGCTGGCGCAGTTTGTGCAACTGGGCTTGGGCGGATTGGCGGTCGCGTTCGGCGCGTTCGTTTTGCGCGTGTTGGGCGCGGATTTGTTCTTCTAGGCGGGCGATGTGTTCGCGCGATTGGGCGTGTTGCTGTTGCAGGTTATCGTGTTGCTGCTGTTGTTCGCGCTCGGTTAGGCGTAGCTCTTGGATGCGCTGGTTTAGGCTGTCGCTGTTGGCTTGGTTGCTTTCCTGTTGCGCTTGGGCGGCAGCGTGCTGCGCTTGGGCGGCATCGGCTTGGGCAAGGGCGTTTTGCCATTGGATGTAGTCGGATAGGTTTTGATTTTGCGCCAATTCGCTTTTCAGGCTGCGGTATTGCTCGGCGGTGGCGGCTTGGGCGTTGAGTTTTTCCACTTGGCGGGCAAGCTCGGTTTGCAAATCGCTTAGCCGTTGCAAATGCTCGCGTGTGTCGTCCAGCCGTGCGGCGGTTTCGCGGCGGCGTTCTTTGTATTTGGAAATGCCCGCGGCTTCTTCTATATACACGCGCAATTCTTCGGGGCGGGCTTCAATGATGCGCGAAATCATGCCCTGCTCTATCACGGCGTAGCCTTTGGCACCCACGCCTGTGCCGAGAAATAGGTCGGTGATGTCGCGGCGGCGCACGGCTTGGTTGTTGATGAAATAGCTGGAATCGCCTTGGCGCGTGAGCTGGCGTTTGATGGCGATTTCGGCGTATTGCCCCCACGCGCCTTGCAAAACGTGGTCGCTGTTGTCAAACACCAATTCCACCGAAGCGCGGGGCGCGGGGCGGCGGGTGGCGGCGCCGTTGGAAATCACGTCTTGCATGGATTCGCCGCGCAACTGCTTGGCGGATGATTCGCCCAACACCCAGCGCACGGCATCGATGACGTTGGATTTGCCGCAGCCGTTAGGTCCAATCACAGCAACAAGCTGGCTGGGAACGTGGATGGTGGTGGGGTCAATGAAGGATTTGAATCCTGCGAGTTTGATTTGGGTAAGACGCATAAGGCAGCCTGAAAAAGGGGTAAACGAGTGGGCGAAAAAGGGGCGGATTATAGCAAATTGGGGGCGGTGAAATGGTTTTCAGGCTGCCGATGATTTGTGCAATCAGGCAGCCTGAAATTTGGATGCGGCAGTAAATTGGAATACGGCAATGGTTTGACCCTATAGGCAAAATGGAAGCTACAAAATGTGTTTTCAGGCTGCCTTAACGCAGCAAAATCACTCCTGCATACACGCCACCAACGCCCGAAACACCGCCGAATCCGCCCGTCGGCTCGGGTAATACAGATAATAACCTTCGTAGCGCATTGCCCAGTCGGGCAAAAGTTCCGTCCATTCGCCGCGTGCCAGTTCCGCCGCTGCCATGTCGCGCGGCAGCCATGCCAGCCCCAAGCCTGCGTTGACCGCCTGCTTCACCAGCGCATTTTGATTGCAGACAAACTGCCCGTCTGGCTGGATTTTCAACGGCTTACCGCTTTGCGGGTCGGCAAATTCCCACGCCAGCGTGTTGGCGAGCGAGGGCAGGCGCAGGGCGATGCAGGGCAGCGCAGCGAGGTCGGCGGGGGTTTGCGGCGGGGCGATGTTGGCGGCGAAATCGGCGCGCGCCACCAGTGCCATCTGCATATCGGGCGACACGCGCAGCGCAATCATATCTTTTTCCACAAACTGCCCGAGGCGGATGCCCGCGTCAAAGCGTTCGGCGACGATGTCGGCGAAGCGGTTGCTGCTGTCCAGTTCCAGTAAAATGTCGGGGTAGCGGCACATAAATTCGGCGAATTTGTCCCACAGCGCGACGGCGAGGGCGTGTTCGTTGCCGGTGATTTTCAGGCTGCCGCTAAGCGTGTCGCGGAACTGGTTGAGGTTTTCGATTTTCGCGTCCAACTCGGCCAGCAGCGGCGCGATTTGCACGCGCAACGCCTCGCCCGCCGCCGTGGTGGACACGCTGCGGGTGGTGCGCTCCAACAGTTTGATTTTCAAACGTTCTTCAAGCTGGCGCATGGTGTAGCTGAGCGCGGACTGCGACACGCCCAGTTGCGCGGCGGCGGCGGTGAAACTGCCCGTGTCGGCAATGCGCAGGAATACGCGCAGATCGTCTAGGTTTTGCGGCATAGTGTTCTCCTTTACAGTAACAAAGTGGTGTAAATAACAAAATGTGCGCATGCCACGATGACACGCCAAAAACCATTTAATTTAAAGTATGCCGTCAAGCAGCTTGGCGGTATTCAGAATGTCCAAATTCAGGATATGTCTCAAACATAAACAAGTAATCCAAGTTCCGTTTTAAGCTGAAAACCCAACCAGCAAACCCAAAGGCAGCCTGAAAATCGCCCAACCCCATTTTCAGGCTGCCTACTCGCATACCAACCACACCCCCAACTACAACACCGCCATCGGATAACTCCCCACCACTTTAATAAACGCCGCCGTCTCGCGCAGGTTTGCCAACGCCGCCTGCACCCGCTCATCCAGCTCATGCCCCTCAATATCAATAAAAAACAAATATTCCCAAAGCCCCGTGCGGCTGGGGCGGCTTTCAAATTTGGTTAGCGAAATCCCTGCCCGCGTTAAAGGCTCAATCACCCGATGCAGCATCCCCACCTGATTGGGCGCGCTCACAATCAGCGTGGTCTTATCCTTGCCGCTCGCCGTCGTATCCTGATGCCCCAGCACCAAAAAGCGCGTGGTGTTATTAGGCTCGTCTTCAATGTTTTCCGCAATTTTCGTCAAGCCATAAATCTCCGCCGCCGTTTGGCTGGCAATCGCCGCCACACTCTCATCCTGCTGCGCCAAACGCGCCGCCTCGCCATTGCTGGACACCGCCACGCGCTGCACATCGCTGCCCAAATGCGTGTTCAACCAATATTGGCATTGCGCCAACGCCTGCGCGTGCGCATACACCTTTTTCACCTTTTTCAGGCTGCCTGAAACACTCAACAAATGATGATGAATCCGCAGCACCACTTCCCCGCAAGCCCGCAACGGCGTGTTCACCAGCAAATCCAATGTGCGCCCCACCGAGCCTTCCGTCGAATTTTCCACCGGCGCAACCACATAATCCGCCTGCCAAGCCTCCACCATGCGCATGCTGTCATCCACCGTGGTGCAAGGCACCGTAACCGCTGCATGACCAAAATGCTTAATCGCCGCCATTTGCGTAAACGTGCCCATCGGGCCCAAATACGCAATCGTCAGCGGACGTTCCACCGCCAAACACTCGCTCATCACCTCGCGGAACAACCGCGCCACCCCCTCATCCGACAGCGGGCCTTGGTTCAACGCCTTAATCCGCAGCAATACCTGCGCCTCGCGTTCCGGGCGATACACCGCTCCCGTCCCTTTCAACTCCCCAATCGCCCGCGCATGAATCGCCCGCTCGTTGAGCAAACCCAAAATCTGCTGGTCAATCGCATCAATCGCATTGCGATGCGGCAACAATTTATCATCAAGCAATTTATCATCCACAGCCATCGTTTCAGCTCCCAAGAAAAAGCGCGCATTTTACCGAAATCACGCCCTTTATTCAGAATAACTTTCAGGCTGCCTATCTCCCATATCAGCAACCCAATATAGGCAGCCTGAAAATAAAAAAAGGCAGCTCAAAAAGAGCTGCCCCAAATACCTCAATCAGAGATTTTACGCTTCACAAACAATGCAGACTTTCGTCTGCCCCTGTTATGCTGCCCGAAAGGAGAAAAAAGCAGCACAACAAAGCGATGTAGCACACAGCTTTGCCCAAAGCAAAGCCCCGCACCAAAATAGGTTGAATATTTCTCGTATATTGTTTTGTAATTCAATGTAAGCCGAATTTTATGCTTGTTTACAAATCTTGACAACCAAAAACACCAATCAGCCATTTAATTTCACAAAATCACAAAATTAAAAACAAAAACACCAATAATTAAAAAAATTTCAAAAGCAATTTCTAAACCCTTTATTCCAATCGCTATACCACGCAACATCGCAGCCACAAAAAAATTGCCCCGCGTTTTTCAACGGGGGCACAAAAGGAACACAAACCACTACCAAATGGACTACACAGCAGCAAAGTTTGCGAACAATTTCTGTTGCCGTGTAGCTGGTAAAACGAATAGTACGCCTTTTTGTTCTCTTATGCAAATGATAGTTATTATTATTTTTAACGATTGGTGCAACCTGTTGATTGTAAACAAAACTAATTTTAAAATTTTTCCCAATCGGCAACACAATAAGCCAAACGCGCAAACTAGCCGAAAAATCCATCCAACGCATCCGTCATTTTGCCGTACGATAAGGCTTTTCAGGCTGCCTTGCTGCCCCATTTGTAAAAATGCGATAATAAGCCTTTACATCCATAGCGACGAAAGCGAATCCATGACGGCTCAAATCATCAACGGCAAAGAAGTTTCCGAACAATGCTTGCAGCGCATCAGCGAGCAAGTGCAGCAACGCCAAACCGAAGGCAAACGCGCCCCAGGTTTGGCGGTTATTTTGGTGGGTGAAAACCCTGCCAGCGCGGTTTATGTTCGCAACAAGCAACGCGCCTGCGACAAGGTGGGCTTTCAATCGTTTTCGCATATTTTGCCCGAGCACACCAGCGAAGCGGAACTGTTGGCGTTGATTGACACGTTGAACGCGCAAGATGATGTGGACGGGATTTTGGTGCAGCTACCTTTGCCGCCGCATATCAACAGCCAAGAGGTGTTGGAGCGCATTCATCCCGACAAGGATGTGGACGGTTTTCATCCTTACAACGTGGGGCGACTGCTGCAACGGATGCCCACGCTGCGCCCGTGCACGCCCAAGGGGGTGATTACGCTGCTCAATGCGTATCAAATTCCAGTGAAAGGCAAAAAGGTTACGATTGTGGGCGCATCGAATATTGTGGGGCGGCCGATGGCGTTGGAGATTATGCTGGCGGGCGGCACGCCTACGGTTTGCCACCGTTTTACGGAAAATTTGGCGTTGGAAGTGGCAACGGCGGATATTTTGATTGTGGCGGTGGGCAAGCCGAATTTTATTAAAGGCGCGTGGATTAAGCCGAATGCGACGGTGATTGACGTGGGCATCAACCGCTTGGAGGATGGCTCGCTGTGCGGCGATGTGGAATTTGCGGCGGCGCAGGAGCGTGCGTTTGCGATTACGCCTGTGCCCGGGGGCGTGGGCCCGATGACGATTGCAAGTTTGTTGGAGAATACGTTGCAGGCGGCGCAGATACATGAGGCAGCCTGAAAAGCATAGCAGATGGCAAGGCTGAAAATAAAACGGCACAGGATAAATTCTGTGCCGTTTGCTGTTTTCAGGCTGCTTATTTTGCTTTTTTTACAATGGTGATTTTGCCATTGACCATTTTGAGTGCGCCTGTGGCGGCTTGGGCGGGCGCGGCTTCGGTTTGGGCTTGGCGTGGTTTCAGGCTGCCTTTGGCTTGGCGCGATTGGCTTTGTTTACTGGCTTTTGTCGCTTCAACTTTTTCGCCCGCCTGTTTCACATTACTACTTACCGTTTTCAGGCTGCCTATATTCTCCGCTGATGCTGCTGCTTGCTTTTTGTCTTTGCGTGATTTCTTGGCTGAGCTGGGTTCAACAGCTTTTGTTGCTTGCGGTTGAACGGCTGGCTGGGCGGCTTTGGTTGCATCCGTTTTCAGGCTGCCTTTGGCTTTCAGGCTGCCTTTGCGCGATTTGGGCTTCGCTACTTCAACTTCAACTTTTTCGCCCGCCGCTTGTTTCACATCGCTATTTGCCGTTTTCAGGCTGCCTATATTCTCCGCCGCTGTCGCTGCTTGCTTTTTGCCTTTGCGTGATTTCTTGGCTGGGCTGGGTTCAACAGCTTTTGTGGTTTGCGATTGAGCGGCTGGCTGGGCTACTTTGGTTTCATCCGTTTTCAGGCTGCCTTTGGCTTTGCGCAATTTGCTTGGCTTCGCTGCGGCAACTTTTTCGCTGGCGGTTGGGCTGTTGGCATCGCTGTTTGCGGTTTTCAGGCTGCCTAAATTGTTTGCGGTGGGTTGCTTTTTGCCTTTGCGCGATTTCTTCCCTGCGCTGGCGGCAACGGGCGCAACAGCCGCTTCTGCCGTTTTCTTACCGCGCGTGGTTTTCAGGCTGCCTCCATCGTTCGCGGCTTGTTTTTTCGCTTTGCGCGATGAGCGCGATTCGCCGCCCGACACCAGCACCAAATCAATCTTGCTGTTATCCAAATCGGCGCGGGCAACTTTGACAACTACGCGGTCGCCCATTTTGAACTGCACGCCGCTGCGCTCGCCTACCATCGACAGCGTTTCGGGGTGGTAGTTGAAATAATCCTCGCCCAAATCGCTCACGTGCACCATGCCTTCAATATGGATGTCGTCCAGCGTTACAAAAATGCCAAAATTTGCCATGCCGCTGATTTTGCCTGCGAATACTTCGCCCACTTTGTCGCGCATATAGTAGGTTTTCAGCCAGTTTTCCACATCGCGGCTGGCATCGTCGGCGCGGCGTTCGCAATGCGATGAATGTGCGCCAAACGCTTGCCAGTTGGCTTGATATTGCTCGCCCGCCAACACGGCTTTGATAGCGCGGTGCACCAGCAAATCGGGGTAGCGGCGGATGGGCGAAGTGAAATGGGTGTAGTGCTCATACGCCAGCCCGAAATGCCCTGCGTTGTGCGGCTCGTATTGGGCTTGCTGCATGGAGCGCAGCAGCATGGTTTGCAGCAATTCGCGGTCGTCGCGCTTGGCGATTTGGTCGGCAAGGGCGGCATAATCTTTGGGCGTGGGGTTATCGCCGCCGCCCAGTTTCAAGCCCAGCAAGCCCAGTTGTTCGCGCAGCGCGACTAGTTTTTCCGGCGTAGGACCAGCATGATTGCGATACAAGGCGGGATGCTTGTTTTTTAACAGAAAATCCGCCGCGCACACGTTTGCCGCCAGCATACATTCTTCAATCAATTTATGCGCGTCGTTGCGCACTACGGGGATGATGCGGTCAATTTTGCCGTTGTCGTTGAACAGCATTTGCGTTTCGCTGGTTTCAAATTCCATTGCGCCGCGGGCGTGGCGTTTTTTCTGCAAGATTTTGAATAATTTGTGTAACGTGGCAAGTTGTTCACTATATTGATTTTGCGTTTTTTGGCTAATCCATTCCCACACTTGGGTGTAAGTGAGCCTGCCGTGCGATTTCATCACGGCGGGGTAGAAGCGATAGGATTTGATGTTGCCTGCAAATGTGATGTCCATGTCGCACACCATGCACAGCCGCTCCACATCGGGGTTGAGCGAGCAAATACCGTTGGATAGATTTTCAGGCAGCATCGGGATTACGCGGCGCGGGAAATACACGCTGGTGGCGCGTTCTTGCGCGTCTTGGTCGATGGCATCGTCGGGTTTCACATAATGGCTCACATCGGCGATGGCAACGATAAGCCGATAATTGCGCCCGATTTTTTCGGCGTACACCGCGTCGTCAAAATCGCGCGACGTTTCGCCGTCTATGGTAACCAGCGGCAAATTGCGTAAATCCACGCGGTTTTTGCGGTCGCTCGGGCGCACTTTGGCGGGGATTTTGGCAGCGGCTTTCAGGCAGCCTGCGCTAAATTCGTGCGGCAATTTGTGTTTGCGCAGCGCGATTTCAATTTCCATGCCGCTGTCGGCATAATCGCCCAGCACTTCGGTGATGCGGGCAACGGCGGGGCGATGGTTTTCGGGATAGGCGGTGATTTCGGCAACGACCACCTGCCCTTCGCTGGGCGCAAATTGCGCCACGCTGTCGGGTTCTAAAATCACATTTTGCGTGAGCCGTTTGTCTTCGGGGTCTAGCACGGCGATGCCGCGTTCCAAATAAAACCTGCCCACGATAGACGTTTGCGCGCGTTCGATGATGTCTAAAATCTGCCCTTCGCGCCGCCCACGGCGGTCTAGCCCCAGCGGGCGCACGGTTACGATGTCGCCGTTCATCACGCCGCGCGTTTGCCGTTCATACAACACCAAATCGCCCTCGCCCGTGGGGATAAGCGGCACGGCGAAACCGAAGCCGTCTTTGTGCATTTCTACGCGGCATTTCACGATTTCCAGTTTTTCGGCGGCGCAGACGAGATTGCGGCGGTTAATCAGAATTTGCCCGTCGCGCGCCATGGCTTTGAGGCGGCGTTCAAAAAATTCGTATTCGCTGTCGGTGATGGATAACTGCTTGGCGAGGCTGGGGATTTTTTGCGGAATGCCTGTGGTTTCTAAAAGCTGGATTATCCATTCGCGGCTGGGCAGGGGGTGGGGGTATTTTTGTTGCTCCCGCGCAAGATAGGGGTCTTGGGCGCGCAGGCTGGTTCTTTTGCTTGGGGCTGTTTTGTTCGTTTTGCTTTTGGTTTTTGCCATTTTATTGTAAATCCTTGTTGTGATTGTTTGTTTTTGTAAAATGTGTACTTTAACGGAAAATGGGATGCGGGGGAAGTTTCAGGCTGCCTATGGGCGGTGGCTGTGGTTTTTGTGAGATGAGGCAGCCTGAAAATGGAAATGCTTAACGATGTTGCCAGCCTGTGCCGTTTTATACGTCGTTTGGCGACGAGCCGTCGCCACTCCATTGGGTTGCGTTTCAGGCTGCCTTTGCTGTGTTTTTTTGTTTACCGCTCACCCCCCGCGTAAACAGTTTTTCAGGCTGCCTAAACGCAATATAGGCAGCCTGAAAATGCTTTACCAGCGACAATTAAAACGTGGCGCACACAATAATGCCGCCCATGCCTGCTTGCGGCGATAGATGGAAGATTTGCCAGTTTTCGCCACTGTGAAGGTAATACGAAAGCGTGGGGAACTCGGCGGCGATGCGCGGGGGCAGCGAGGCGAGATCGTATTCGTAAACATCAAACAGGATATTGTGCGGATAAAAGCCGTTAAGCGAAAAATCTACCACGCTGGTGAACTCGCAGTCTTCGTGCTCGTCAAAGCTCAAAATCAGTTTGTCTTCGTGTGGGATGTGGCGGATGGCGGTTAAGCGGGCGTTGGCGTAGCGTTGGGTGGCGGTCATATTGTGCAATGGGGCGGGTAAACGAAAGGTGGCATTGTAGTCCGAAACTTTTGCGCGTGGCAGTTTTTCGCCCTACAATCGGCGCGTTTTTTGTTTTGAAAATAGGCTGAAATGGCTAAAAAAATACTGGTTTTGTCGCCATCGTGGATTGGTGATTGCGTGATGACGCAGCCGATGCTGCGCCGTTTGCGCGAATTGTATCCCGATTGTGTGATTGATGTGTTTGCGCCCAAGTGGTCGCAGGCGGTGTATCGGCGCATGGACGAGGTGAACGAGATTTTGGACAACCCGTTCGGGCACGGCGCGTTACAACTGCGCGAGCGTTGGCGCGTGGGGCGGATGCTGGGCAAGCGCGGTTATGACCAAGTGATTGCCACCGCAGGCAGCCTGAAAATGGGGTTGCTGGCGTTTGCCACGGGCATCAAGCAGCGCACGGGCTATGTGGGCGAGCAGCGTTATTTGCTGCTGAACGATATTCGCAAGCTGGATAAGGCGGCGTTGCCGCTGATGGTGGATAGATACACCGCGCTGGCGCACGCATCGCAAGCGGCGTTTGACGGGCATTCTTCACAGCCCAGTTTTGCCATTAGCGCGGCAAGCCAAGCGGCGGCTTTGGCGGCGCACGGTTTGGATTTGGACAAGCCTGTTATCGCGTTTTGCCACGGCGCGGAATACGGCGTAGCAAAGCGTTGGCTGCCGCGCCATTTTGCCGCCACGGCGCAGCATTATGCCCAGCGCAGTTATCAAATTTGGCTGTTTGGCTCGCACAAAGATTTTGCCTTGGGCGAGGAGATTAACCGGCTTTCAGGCTGCCTGTGCACCAATTTATGCGGCAAAACGAGCTTGGACGAAGCGATTGATTTGCTTGCCTGCGCCGACACGGTGTTTTGCAACGACAGCGGCTTGATGCACCTTGCGGCGGCGGTAGGCTGCAAATTGGTGGCAATTTACGGCTCATCCAGCCCCGAGCACACGCCGCCGTTAAGCGACAAAGCCAAAATTGCCACGCTCAATTTGGATTGCAGCCCATGTTTTAAACGCGAATGCCCGCTGGGGCATTTTGATTGCATGACGAAATTAACGCCAGATAAGGTGATTGCGATTGCGGAAGAAGGGTAGGCTAAAAAACGTTTTCAGGCTGCCTTATTTTGTTAGAACTCTATTTGATAGGTAAAAAATGACTGCGATGGATATTGGCTGGGTTACAGCTTATGACTTAGACTGGTTTGGAAAATGCGGGCAGCATATAGCGCATTTCGCAACAGGCGGCACGGATACGATGCCAGATTTTTTCATGAAAAAATAAAGAGTTATTGGAAAAGGTGAGTAATTTTTGCGATAACTTGCCAACGCAGGAGCGGGAAATTGTGATTTGTGATGAAAATCTGCTTCATTTTGAAAATGACAACGAAAGAGAATGGTATCTATCCTCTTTTGTAGAAATGGCAAAGAAAGGGTTTTATAGCCATGATATTGATTTTAAAAGTTTGCAGTACAAATTAATTGCCTATCCGATTATTGATGTAAAACTGCCACAAGCAATTTATGATTTATTGCCACAAGTAGATTTAGAAAAAATGGCGTTTCCTAATTAAAAAGGCAGCCTGAAATAGCAATTTCTGCGTTTCAGGCTGCCTATTTTGGCTTGACACGCCAAGCCCAATCGCCGACAATCCGCCCCACATTTTGAGTTGGGTTTGAGAATCCATGCCAACCTGCCGCAAGGTAAGGTGGATGCGTCAAAGCAGCAAGGCGCGATGTGGTCGGCAACGACAATCTCCACAACCCGCACCACAAAGTGTGCGGCTTTTTTATGCCCGTTTGACAACCCATGGGGTGATTTATTCCAACTTGCAGCCCCATTTTTTAATCGCTAAACAAGGAATCTAAAATGAAATTTTCCATTTCAAATCATCAATTTGCCACTGCAACCGTTCCCGCTTCTGGCACGGTGAAAATTTATCTGTACAACAATGGCGAACAAGCGCATGAAGTGCTGTTTTACGATGCCGATTTGGCGCAATGGCGCGTTTGCACCAGCCATCACGCCACTTTAAGCGCGCCCGATAATTGCCCGTATCCGCAGCCTTTGCCTGCGCGTTTGCGCGAATTGGGCGTTGTTCACCAAGCCGAAACCGTGGCAGCGCAGCTTTGCGAACAGACGCGGACATTTGCCCAAAATCGGCGCGATGCGTTTTGCAGATTAAAGGGATAATGCAGCAAAAGGCAGCCTGAAAGTGCTTTTTCAGGCTGCCTATTTGAATTGGGGGCGATTAGCGAACGCCCATTAATTCTAATCTTCGTAGATTCAGTGTGATAGCTGATTTGGCAACACTAACTAGATCTGATGCATCAGGATGCGCCAGTGCTTTTTGATACCATGCTTTGGCTTGCTGGTAATTTTGCGCCACGCCTTTACCGTGATAGTACATACTACCTAGGCTAAATTGGGCATCGAAATTGCCCTGATTAGCGGCTTTTTGATACCACACGAAGGCTTGCTGGTAATTGTTCGCCACACCTTTACCGTGATAGTACATATCGCCCAACTCATATTGTGCCTTGGCATACCCTTGGTTGGCGGCTTTCTGATACCACGCAAAAGCCTGCCGATAGTCCTTCGCCACACCTTTACCTTCGGCGTACATCACGCCTAAATTGTATTGCGCCTTGACGTGCCCTTGATTAGCGGCTTTCTGATACCAAGCAAAGGCTTGCCGATAGTCCTGTTCTACACCGTTACCTTCGGCGTACATCACGCCTAAATTGTATTGTGCCTTGGCATGCCCTTGGTTAGCGGCTTTTTGATACCAAGCAAAGGCTTGCTGATATTTTTGCGCCACTACGTCATACATCATGCCTAAATTATATTGCACGTCAGCATAGCCCTTTTCGGCAAGCGGCTCCCATAAGAATAAGGCTCGGTTGTAATTTTTAGCATTATAAGCCGCCAAGCCTTGCTGAAATTGCGCCTCGTCATCTGCCCAAGCAGGCGCAGCGGTTGCCAACAGTAATGCCGCCAATGCTGCACTTAACGGTTTGGAAAATAATTTTCGGGGGGGGGGGGGGGGGGAATATAATTTTAATTGCCACCCAATAAAAAAAA
>CAUVGV010000008.1:0-24738 GCA_963551505.1 uncultured Kingella sp. | reverse complement strand
CTGTTATGACAAACACAACCGACCATCAATTTGCCAAAGAAACCATCGCCGTCAGCCTAGAAGACGAGATGAAAAAATCCTATCTGGATTACGCCATGTCCGTGATTGTTGGGCGCGCACTGCCCGATGTGCGCGACGGCTTGAAGCCCGTGCACCGCCGCGTGCTGTTTGCCATGCACGAGCTGAAAAACAACTGGAACAGTGCGTATAAAAAATCCGCCCGCGTGGTCGGCGATGTAATCGGTAAATACCACCCGCATGGCGATTCTGCCGTGTATCAAACCATCGTGCGCATGGCGCAACCCTTTTCGCTACGCTATATGCTGGTGGATGGGCAAGGCAACTTTGGCTCAGTAGATGGCGATGCCGCCGCCGCCATGCGTTACACCGAAATCCGCATGGCAAAAATCGCCCACGAAATGCTGGCGGACATTGAAGAAGAAACCGTTAATTTCGGCGACAACTACGACGGCAGCGAACAAGAGCCGCTGGTGCTACCCACCCGCTTTCCCGCCCTGCTGGTAAACGGCTCCGAGGGCATCGCCGTGGGCATGGCAACCAACATCCCGCCGCACAATCTCAGCGACACCATTTCCGCCTGCCTGCATCTATTGCACCAGCCCGAAGCCGACATCAACGAATTAATTGACATCATCAAAGCGCCCGATTTCCCCACAGGCGCAACCATCTACGGCTTAACAGGCGTGCGCGCAGGCTATCAAACTGGGCGCGGGCGCGTGGTCATTCGCGCCAAAACGCATATTGAGCCCATCGGCAAAGGCGGCGAGCGCGAAGCGATTATCGTGGATGAAATCCCGTATCAAGTAAACAAAGCCAAGCTGGTGGAAAAAATTGGCGAGCTGGTGCGCGAGAAAACCATTGAAGGCATCGCCGAGCTGCGCGACGAATCCGATAAAGACGGCACGCGCATCGTGATTGAGCTTAAACGCAACGAAAACGCCGAAGTCATTTTAAATCAACTGTATAAGCTCACCCAACTGCAAGACACCTTTGGCATCAACATGGTGGCGCTGGTGGATGGGCAGCCGCGCTTGCTCAATCTCAAACAAATTTTGAGCGAATTTTTGCGTCATCGCCGCGAAGTGGTAACGCGCCGCACGCTGTTTCGCCTGAAAAAAGCCCGCGCCGAAGGGCACATCGCCGAAGGCAAAGCCGTTGCACTGTCTAATATTGACGAGATGATTGCGCTGATTAAGGCTTCGTCCGATGTGGAAGCCGCGCGTGAAGCCTTGTTGAGCCGCGCTTGGCAATCTAGCTTGGTAAGCGAAATGTTGAGCCGCAGCGATTTGGATTTAACCCAAGCCCGCCCCGAATGGCTGCCTGAAAACCGCGGGCTGAAAGCCGACGGCTATTGGCTGTCTGATGAACAAGCGCGCGCGATTTTGCGCATGAGTCTGCGTAACCTAACAGGGCTAGACCAAGACGAAATCGTTAAAGAATACAAAGCATTGATGGCAATTATTGTGGATTTGTTAGACATTTTGGCAAAACCCGAGCGCGTGCGCCAAATTATTGAAGACGAACTGGTGGAAATGAAAGCCCAGTTTGGCGACGGGCGGCGCAGCGAAATCAACGCCTTCGGCGGCGGCGACATTGCCGATGAAGATTTAATCCCACCGCGCGACATGGTGGTAACGCTCACCCACGGCGGCTACATCAAAACCCAGCCCACCAGCGATTACCAAGCGCAACGACGCGGCGGACGTGGCAAACAAGCCGCCGCCACCAAAGACGAAGACTTTATTGAAACGCTGTTTATCGCCAACACGCACGATTATCTGATGTGCTTCACCAATCTGGGTCGCTGCCATTGGATTAAGGTGTATCGCCTGCCCGAGGGCGGGCGCAATTCGCGCGGTCGCCCGATTAACAACGTGATTCAGCTAGACGAAAACGAAAAAGTTTCCGCCATTTTGCCCGTGCGCGAGTTCCCAGAGAACGAATACGTGTTCTTCGCCACCGCGCTGGGCATGGTGAAAAAAGTGCAGCTTTCTGCGTTTAAAAATGTGAGCAGCAAAGGCATCAAAGCCATCGCGCTCAAAGAAGGCGACAGCTTGATTGGCGCGGTGAAAACCAGCGGCGCAGACGACATCATGCTGTTCTCCAACTTGGGCAAAGCCTTGCGCTTTAACGAATATTGGGCAGGCAAAGCCGATGTCGCCGACGATGATGCCGAGTTAGACAACGAAATGCAGCCTGAAAACGATGACACCGACAGCGAAACCGCCGCGCCCAAATCGGGCAACGGCGTGCGCCCCAGCGGACGTGGTTCGGGCGGCTTGCGCGGGATGCGGCTGCCTGAAAACGGGCGCATCGTGAGCCTGCTGGTGGCACAAGAAAACTGCGGCTTGCAAGTGCTCACCGCCACCGCCAACGGCTACGGCAAACGCACGCCGATTGACGACTATCCGCGCAAGGGCAAAGGCGGGCAGGGCAACATCGCCATCAACACGGGCGAGCGCAACGGCGATTTGGTGGCCGCCACGCTGGTGTCGCCCAACGACGATTTGATGCTGATTACATCGGGCGGCGTGCTGATTCGCACCAAAGTGGAGCAAGTGCGCGAAACAGGGCGCACCGCCGCGGGCGTGAAGCTGATTAACTTGGACGAAGGCACTACGCTGGTGAGCATTGAACCTGTGGCGGAAAGCGATGAGGCGGATGAAACGGATGTGGTTGCCGTTGAGCAGGGCAGCAGCAGCGAGGATGAAAACACCGAAGCATAAAGCGTAGCACTAAATAAGAGGCAGCCTGAAAACGTGGCAATGGCGTTTCAGGCTGCCTTATTTTGTCTGTTGTGCGCCTAATATTGGAGTTATGCTGTGTGAACCTCGCCTGCTTACAAAGGCAGCCTGAAAATGGGTTTATCTGTTTCAGGCTGAAACCTTTGCAAAACCTGAGTAGGTCGGGCATTTATGCCCGATGTTTTTATGTGTTCGTGTTTGTCGGACATCAATGCCTGAGCTACAAACCTACATGGATTGGAATTTCCTTGCGGGAAGGTCGGATACGGGTATCTGGCCTACGGGTTGAAAGACACCCAGACTAGCAAAAGGCAGCCTGAAAACCGCAGATATGGTTTTTTAGGCTGCCTTTCGTTTTGCCGGGTGCTTATTGCGCGGACGACACCTGCTGTTTCAGCAGTGCGATGATTTCCTGCTGTGCGGCCAGTTCTTTGTCTTTCTGGGCGATGATTTCGTCTTTGTGGCCGATGATAAGTTTGAGTTTTTCGATTTCCGCCGCCGTATCGCTGTTGCTGTAATAGTTGGCGGCTTGATTGCAGGTGCCCTGCAAAAAGAAAAAGACGCTTTTGTCGTGGTTGGCGACCAGTTCGGAAAGGTCGATATTGAAAATTTGGGCGATTTGGTTGAGCTTTTCCAGATAGAGCTTGGTTTCGCCACGTTCGACTTTGGCATAGCCGTTGTGCGACATGCCCAGCCGTTCAGCCATTTCTTCCTGCGACCATTGGTTCAGCTCGCGCAGCATACAGATTTTTTCGTTTACGTTCATCAATGCTCCTTACTTGGTTAGATGCACCCACTATCGGGCGGTTTTCTGCGCCGCAGGTGACTGGTTTGATTATATCAAGCCAATTTAAAATTTCGAATTTTAAAATCTGATGCTGCGCAAAATCGTAGTGGGACGATCTCTCCCCCAGCCTGCTGCCCGATTAGCTCATAAGCAAGCATCCGATTCTGTAATAAGGAGATTTTAAGTGAACATCGGAGAATATAAAACGCAGTTAGCTGCCCTTAAAAGTTCTGCCACAAATGCACTGGTCGGTGGGATTGTGTTGGGGGTGATGGCATTTGCCGCATTACTGGCTAAAAATATTGGTATTTTTCTTTTTTCCTGTGTCTTAGCGGCAGCTTTGTTTTGGTATCGACGGCGCAAACTGGCAGCGGTACAGGAATTGGAAGCAGATTTTCAGGCTGCATCCGAAGATCCGGGTTTGCGCCCTAAAAAAATGATTGATTTGTATGAATTGTTTGGCGTAAAGCAACACGAAGATCCCAATGTTATCCGTCAGGCAATCATGCAGCATTTTCAGGCGGGAACGGTTGAGCCCCGTTATCTGGATATGGCGAAAAAAACCTTGCTTAATCCTGAAATGCGCGGGCAGTACGATAACAAACTGCAACAAAACAGGATGGAAATTGCCGCGTGGGAGCGCCGGCAAAAAGTCTATGAAGAGCGTTTGGCTGATGAAAGGAATACGCCCAAAAGAAAAACGGCATGGTTGTGGGGTGCGATGACCGTTTTCTTGTGTTTGGCAATATTCGGGAAAATAAGTATGCAGAACAGAAAAGCTACTGCTCCGACATCGGTGTCCCACGCTCCGGCTACGGATTCCAACCCCGCTCCCAAAACTTCGGAGACCGGTACGGCAGCCTTATCGAAACACGGCTGGCTGCCGGATACGGGATGTAATTATTTGCCGAATGATTTCCCGACAAGGCCTTACCATGATTCGGGCGACGGCGAATACTGGTGCGGTTCCGATACCAAAGACATTGGAAATGAAGACCCAACAACCGGCCGGACAAACCATGTGGCTTTTTATGGCATCGGTACGCAAACCGAAGTTCAAACGTTAAAGCTGGTTGTCAATTACCATAACCCCGACGATTCTGATCCGGCAACGGCCAAGATGATTAGCAGCGCAACTTTGCTTGCGGGGAAAGCAACAGGGCGCAACAAGCTCCCTGAGAAAATTGTTGCGGCTTTAAACAGGGGCAGTAATGCCCGTGTGCATGATAATGGCTTCACACATGAAGTTCTCAGAAAGGATTGGCCTAGAGGCAACGGATATGAAGTACATTATCTGCTGACCAAATAACGTAGATTTCGGATTCAATGTGGAAATAATTTGCAGATTTCCACGAGATAAAAAGAGGATGGCATGAATAAAGTTCAGTTTTTATTTATTTTGGGCTGCGTATTTTGCAATGTGGGTTATTCGTATAGCAGCGGCTTTTGGTGGTTTGTCGGTTTAAGTTTCATTCTTGCAACGCTTTTCAATGTGGAGGATTAACTAAAAGGCAGCCTGAAAATGGGTTTCTGTTTCAGGCTGAAACCTTTACAAAACCTGAGTAGGTCGGACATTTATGCCAGACGTTTTTATGTGTCCATGTTTGTCGGGCATAAATGACCGACCTACAAACTACAAACGCCATAACGTGCAAACCACGTTCCCCTTACCCAAGAAAGGCAGCCTGAAACCGCCAGAATAGCGTTTCAGGCTGCCTTTCTTACAGCAAACCCGATGGTCGTTTGAGCTTTTTAAACTGCTTATACGCCTGAAAAAACGCTCCTACGCTCAAAAAAAGACCGCCCAACAGGCTATTCTCTTCCCCCACGCGGCGCGTGCGCGTAGGGCGGCTGGGCAAATATTCGCGCTGAATGCTGCCCTGATTTTTGATTTGCTCAATCTCGTCCGCAGAAACATACAGGTTCGGCAGTTCCACGCGCTCGCTGCTTTCGGTCATAAACGTCATATCCGTTGAATAGCTTTTTCTGCCGCGCTTGCTGGTGTGCTCGGTGTAGCCTTCGCCGGTAGGGATAAGCGTGGCGATTTTGCCCTCGGCGGCAAACTGTTGGTTTTCCCGCATATCGTTCACGCCCATCACCGCAAACACCAAGCCAAGCGCGGCAGGCACAAGAATAAAAATCCACGTGCGAATCGTGTAAAACATATCGTTATCCTGTTAATAAAAAGGCAGCCTGAAATCCTGTGAACGGGGTTTCAGGCTGCTTTAGTTTTTCAGGCTGCCTTTATTTAAAGTGGTTTAATTTATAAACCTGTTTGACAAAGGCAAGATGCCCGTTTATTATTTGGTTTAATTTATAAACCAAACAAGGTCAAATAATGCAACATTCCGAATTTCTCACACCATTCCGCCGTTTTAATCGTTTTTATGCCAATTTATTGGCGCGTTTTGCCGGCACGTTTTACAACGAAGCGCTGACGATGACCGAAGCCAACGTACTCACCGAAATCCAGCAAAATCCGCATATTACCGCCCAACAAATCAGCCAGACTTTATCGCTAAACAAAGGGCAGTTAAGCGTGGTTTTAAAGAAATTGGAACACGCGGGTTTGATTCAAAAATTACCCAGCGAACAGGACAAACGGGCATTTGAATTGGTTTTAACCGAGCAGGGTAAAACGGCTTTTATGGCGCAACTGGAGCAAACAGATGCGATGTTGCTGCAAGAATTGCAGGCGTTTTCCGAAGCGCAAATCGGCTTGTTGGCAGAAGCGGCAAACCAATTTGAACGCCTTTACACGCAGAATAACGACGTTGAGATTGTGGCGGGCGATTGGCGCGATGTCGGGTTTATCGCCGATTTGCATTGCCGCGTGTATGCACAAATGGGTTGGAGAGCGGATTTGCAGCCTTATGTGCTTGATGCGCTGTCTGAATTTGTGCGAAACGGCTGCCAAGGCAAAATTTGGATTGCCAAGGTAAACGGGCAGCGGGTTGGCACGGTCAGTCTTGTGCAAAAGGATGCGGACGAATGGCAGCTTCGCTGGTTTGTGCTGGATAGCCGTTATCAGGGTTTGGGTTTGGGCAAAAAACTGATGGTGGCGTTGATGGATTTTGTGCACAGCCAAGGCATTAAGCGCGTTGTGTTAAGCACCGTACAAGAACTAGCCGCTGCCCGTGCCTTATACGCCCAATTCGGTTTTCGCCCCGTGCGCGAAACGTCTAACGCCCAATGGAAAGCCGAGCCGATTATTGAAGAAGATTGGCTGTGGGAGCGATGAAAGCTGTTTTACCATTTATTTAGCGTGCACAAAAAGGCAGCCTGAAAACCTTGCGCACAGGTTTTCAGGCTGCCTTTGTTTCATGCTTATTGTGCTTATTTGATGTTCAACGGAATGCGGTACAGGCGCGTAGCGTCGGTTTCGCCGTTAGGCAAACGGTTGGGCACGATGGTGTTATCGTCTTTGGAATCAATGCCAAAGTCGTCGTCGTTGATGATCCACAGCGTTTTGCCGCCGTCGGCGACCCACATGCCTTCAAATTTGGACGATTGAAAATCTACGTCTTTTTTCACATCGCTCACCAAAACTTTGCTCACAGGCTTGATGCCCGCAGCGGCGAGTTCTTCCCAAGTGTTTTCTTCAATCGCCTTGCCGTTCACTTTCAAGCCGTTTTCGCTGTCGGCGGGGTCGGAAACATCGGTTGCGCCGTTCAAATCAATCAGGTAAACGTGTTTCACGTTTTTGCCGTTGTGCTCGTCCACCAAAAAGCGGTGTTCGTCCAATGCGCGGATTTCGGAGTTTTTCCAATAATCGCCGCCTTGTTGATACAGATATTGCTTGGTTTTGCCCGTTGCCAAGTCAAACACCAAAATGCGCGTTACCGATTTGTTCATCACCGCTTGTTTGCTCGGGTTGTGCAGCGCGGATTGCATGATGCCCACCAGCATGCGGTTGCTCGGCGTGGTGGTGATGCCTTCCATGCCGCGATTAGGGCGCAGATGCCCCAGCACCGCAGGCAGGCGGCGGCCGCTGGTCTGCACGCCGCGCGGGCTCATGCGTTCCAGCTCGATGCCGTTGCGGTCAAAATGCACGATGTGCGGGCCGTATTCGTCGGACACCCAAAATGTGCCGTCCTTCATTACCGCCAGCCCTTCGCTGTCGATGCCAGTTTTGTCGCGCTGCAAAGGCTGGCGATTGGCATCTACTACGGTTTCTTTGGACGTGCCGTAGCCGGCGGGGTTGGGCAATCCTGTGAGCGGTTTGCCGTTTTTGTCTTTCAGCGGAATGTCGCGCAGTTTTTTAATCGTGCCGTTGGCTTGGATTTCAAAATGTCCGATGCTGGGCGTAAAGCTGGGCAACAGGAAGATTTTGACGTTTTCGCCGCCGTCGGCATTGGGGCCGCGGTCGGTTAAACCGTAGAAACGCTTGGGATTTTGCGGATCGGCATCAATGGACGAGCCGTAGCCTTTGTAAAACGGCACGCCCTGCACTTCGCCCAGCTTTTCTACGGGCATGGGCAGGGTTTCGGCAAGGGCTTGGCTGGCAAAGAATGCAGCAGCAAGAACGGTGGCAAGAATGGTGTGTTTCATGTTTTCCTCTGTTAATTTAAAGCAAAGTTTGTAAAAACTCGGCATTCTAATTTATTTTTTGTTAAGGAATAAAGCGAAAAGTTAAGGCAGCCTGAAAAAAACGCTAAAATTCTTTCTCTTTGTGTTTAAAAGGTTACACACCATGATGCTAAAAAAAGCCACGCTGGTTCTATTTTGCGTTTTCTCGTTTTCAGGCTGCTACCGTGCGGATAATAGCCAAACCTTGCGCAATCAGCCCGCGCCGCCGCGCACCGCTGATTACACGCTGCGCTTGCCCGAAGGCTGGCAGCAAATCGCCACGCAAACCAGCCAAACCTACACCAGCCCCATCGCGTTCGCCCCCGCCCAAACCAAAGCGGTTTACTATTTTGACAGCGCCAGCCAAATCGCCAGCGCGCCGAGCAACGAGGGCTATTACCGCGAACTGCTGGGCAAAACTGCCGATGGCAAGCGCGTGGTGCAAGATTTTTACCAAAGCAGTCAAACGCCGCAAACCGCGCCTTTTGTGTTGGCAGATGATGCCAATATTGAATCGTTTGATTCGGATGGAAGCGATGGGCGGATTGTGTGGTTCTCGCGCGGCGGCGATGTGGCGCAAATTGGCGATTTTAAACAAGGCGCGTCTGACAATATTATTGTGAACGTACGCCGTGGCAAAGCCGTGCTGGCGATGGAAAAAACCAGCCAAGGCTTAACCAACTACATCTTGGACGACAACGCCCAAATCGCCTCCCTTGTGAACAAACAGGGCGACACCCTCCGCGCCATTTTGTTCTACCCCAACGGCAGCGCGATGTTTCAAGGCGATATTGCCGCCAGCACAAGCAAGCTCAACACCGCTTATTGTTGGAACGAAGCCGCCCAGCCGATTGCTTGCGACAGCATTCAAGATAAGCTGGAAACGGGCTTGCAACAGGTGGATGGCGTATTACAAAGCCGCATTTAACTGAGGCAACCTGAAACCCATTTTTTCGTTTTCAGGCTGCCTTTTCTTTATAATTCCTCCCCCCAAAAGCAACCATTGAGGCAGCCTGAAAATGCCCACCGCACCTACTACGCCCAACGACTTCAACCTAGAAATTTTCCTCAAATCCCTGCCCAACAGCGCAGGCGTGTACCGCATGATTGCCGCCGACGGCACGGTGTTATACGTTGGCAAAGCGGTCAATCTAAAACGCCGCGTGTCCAGCTATTTCCAAAAAAACGACCACTCGCCGCGCATCATGCTGATGCTCAAACAAGTCGCGCGCATAGAAATCACGCTCACCCAAAGCGAAGCCGAAGCGCTGATTTTGGAAAACAACCTGATTAAATCGCTCTCGCCCAAATACAACATCCTGTTCCGCGACGACAAATCCTATCCCTATCTCATGATTAGCGGACACGCCTACCCCCAGCTTGCCTACTACCGAGGCAGCCTGAAAAAGCCCAACCAATACTTCGGGCCCTATCCCAACGGCTACGCCGTGCGCGACAGCATAGAAATTTTGCAAAAAGTATTCCAACTGCGCACCTGCGAAGACAGCGTGTTCGCCCACCGCGACCGCCCCTGCCTGCTTCATCAAATCAAGCGCTGCTCCGCCCCCTGCGTGGGCGCAGTTTCCGCCGAAGAATATGCCGAGCAAGTGCGCCGCGCCACCGCCTTTCTCAACGGGCGCACCGCCGATTTAACCCGCGATTTAGAAACCGCCATGCACGCCGCCGCCGAAAAACTAGACTTTGAACGCGCCGCTCAATTGCGCGACCAAATCCAAGCCCTCGCCGTGATGCAATCCAAACAATTCATCGACAGCCAAAACCAAAACAGCAAACAGCAAGACATAGACATCATCGCCATCGCCCAAGCGCAAGGCAGCATCTGCGTGCATTGGGTAAGCATACGCAGCGGGCGGCATGTGGGCGACCGCAGCTTCTTCCCCGACACCCGCCAAGACCCCAGCCCCAATCCGCAAGACTACGCTGAAGCCTTTGTTGCCCAGCATTATTTGGGCAAGCCCAAGCCCGATGTGTTCATTACCAATTTCAGGCTGCCTGAAAGCCTGCAAACCGCGTTAAACAGCGAACACCCGCGCCAAATCGTATTCACGCAAGGTGAGCGCGGCGAGCGCAAAGTCTGGCTCAACATGGCGGTGCATAATGCCGAACACGCCTTGTCGCAACACCAACTGCAAAACAGCAATCAACAAGAACGCGTTGCCGCCCTCGCCGAAATCATCGGGCTGCCTGAAAACGAACTGCAACGCCTGGAATGCTTTGACATCAGCCACACCCAAGGCGAAGCCACCCTCGCCAGCTGCGTGGTCTATGACGACTACGCCATGCAACCCAACCAATACCGCCGCTACAACATCACCACC
Organism: uncultured Kingella sp.; assembly: GCA_963551505.1. Classification (GTDB taxonomy): domain Bacteria; phylum Pseudomonadota; class Gammaproteobacteria; order Burkholderiales; family Neisseriaceae; genus Kingella_B. Next base: position 14,278 of record CAUVGV010000008.1, on the reverse strand, counting down.
GCCAAAGCAGGCGACGACTACGCCGCCATGCGCGAAGTGCTCACCCGCCGCTACGGCAAAATGCAGCAAGCGCGCGAAAACGGCGAAAACGTGCGCTTTCCCGATGCCGTGCTGATAGACGGCGGCAAAGGGCAAATCCGCATGGCAACCGAAGTGTGGGCGGAGCTGGGCTTACACATCCCGCTGGTGGGCATCGCCAAAGGCGTAGAACGCAAAGCAGGCTTGGAAGAGCTGATTTTGCCGTTCCAAAACCAGCAATTCAGGCTGCCGCCCAACAGCCCCGCGCTGCACCTGCTGCAAACCGTGCGCGACGAATCCCACCGCTTCGCCATCACAGGCATGCGCGCCAAACGCGACAAAGCCCGCATCACCTCATCGCTAAACGACATCAGCGGCATCGGTGCCAAACGCAAAGCCGCACTGTTAACCCGCTTCGGCGGACTGCGCGGCGTACAAGCCGCCAGCATCGACGATTTAGCCCAAACCGATGGCATCAGCCGCGCACTGGCGGAAAAGATTTACGGGTATTTTCATGGCTAGGGGCGCAGCGCAAAAGGCAGCCTGAAAACGAACGGATGTGTTTTAGCTTCGCCACGCCGCTTCGCTACGCAGGCTGCCTTGGGCGGGTAGGTCGGGCATTGATGCCCGACAAACATTGACTGCGCCACAACTAAAAACGTCGGGCATAAATGCTCGACCTACTGCTTTGCAAACGTTTCAGCCTGAAACCGCTATTTTTCCGTTTTCAGGCTACCTTTGCCGCATAAACAACATCAGCGCAACATCAACACCTTCTCCACTTGCCGCTTGTCCACATTCGCAATCTCTTGAATCAACGCGACATTTTGATTCGCCCAGTCTTTCGCCTTGTTGCCGTCAAGCGAAGACAAGGGCGAGCGGCGGGCAAACTGCACGGAATACAGCCCCTCCCTGCCTTTCCAATAGCGGAACACATTGGATTCTATAAAGCCGTTCCTGCCCGCTTGGTAGGCATAAAACTGCACGACCGCCCCGTCTTTTTGCGGCCGGATATTCGGCGGCAGCATATCGGGATACTGCCGTTGCGCCAGCGCAGCCATGTTTTGCGCCATCTTCATCGGGTCGTTGTTGATTTGCGGCGCGCTTTGCAAACGCAGCCCGATTAAGCGCGTCCAGCGCTCGAAGGTTTCATCGGCGGCAACGTATTCTTTCAAGCGTTCCGATTTGGTCATCTGCCCCACAAATTCTTGCGGCAAGATTTTGCCGTCCATCCGAACGGGCGAAGGCGCGGCCACCGCCCATGCCGTCGCCAGCAGGCAAGCGGTCGTTAGCGCAGAACGAATAAGTTTCATCAAATCATCCTTCTATCCTGTTTGCGATGAGAACGGCAGCCTGAAAACCGCAGGCTGCAACAAGCGAACGCTAACACATCACGCGCAACGGCGGGTGCTTCGCATAGTCCAAAAAGCGCACAAAATCTGCATAGGCGATGTTCAGCGTGGTGGTGTTGATAAACGGATGAAAGCCCACCGTTTGCGTTTCGTCCACTTCCGCATCAATCACCACTTGCACCTTGTTGTCCACATCAAACAGCACGCCAAACGGCGTAACCGCGCCCGCTTCCACCGCCAGCAATGCCGTCAATTCTTCATCGCTCACAAACGACAAGCGGCTCACGCCCAGCGCCTCCGCTAGGCGTTTCAAATCCGCGCTTTTCTCATCGCGCAAAATCACCAAAAAATACTGCTTGCCCTTTTTGGTTTTCAAGCACAGATTTTTCACTTGCTGACCAGGCAACACAATATCCGTGTCGCGCACCGAAGTAATCGGCGCGTGGTCTAATCGCTCATAGGCAATGTTCAATTTTGCCAGCACATCATAAGCCACATCGGGGGTAGGCATTTCCATAACGTTTTCCTTTCATAATGGTTGATAAAAAGGCAGCCTGAAAAACGATTTTACTCGTTTTCAGGCTGCCTCTATTACTGCGCTTTATGCTTCCTCGTCATCCATCGCGATGGCATCGGCTGCTTCTGCCGCTTCCGCTGCAATCACTTCACGGCTTTCCGCCACCGCCGCCGCAGCGCGTTGGCTTGCCCACGCCGCGCGACGAGCGCGGTGGTAGCTCAAACCTGTGCCCGCAGGAATCAAGCGACCCACAATCACGTTTTCTTTCAAGCCGCGCAAGTCATCTTTGCGACCCATAATCGCCGCTTCGGTAAGCACGCGCGTGGTTTCTTGGAACGAAGCCGCCGAGATAAAGCTGTCGGTAGAAAGCGAGGCTTTGGTAATCCCCAGCAACACGTTGTCAAAACGCGCAGGCTCCTTGCCCGCCGCAATCGCCGCTTCGTTGGCAATCATCACTTCGGCGCGCTCCACTTGCTCGCCAGTGATGAAGTTGGTATCGCCAGGATCCACAATGCTTACGCGGCGCAACATTTGGCGAATAATCACTTCAATGTGCTTGTCGGAAATTTTCACGCCTTGCAAGCGATACACTTCTTGCACCTCTTGCACGATGTAGCGCGTCAAAGCCTCAATGCCTTGCAAACGCAAGATGTCGTGCGGGTCTACCGCGCCGTCTACCACCGTTTCGCCACGGTTCACCACTTGACCATCATGCACCAAAAGCTGTTTCTCTTTGGAAATCAAGGTTTCGTGGGTTGCGCCGTCCAAATCGGTAATCACAAGGCGTTGTTTGCCTTTGGTTTCTTTACCAAACGACACCGTGCCAGTAACTTCCGCCAGCATGCCCGCATCTTTGGGCACACGCGCTTCAAATAGCTCGGCTACGCGCGGCAAACCGCCCGTAATATCGCGCGTTTTAGTGGTGGCTTGCGGAATACGCGCCAACACATCGCCCTTGCCGATTTCTTGCCCCTCGCGCACTTGGATAATCGCGCCCACAGGGAAGGTCATGCTAACAGGCGTTTGCGTGCCCGCAATCAACACAGGCTCGCCGTTTTCGTCCAACAATTTCACCGTTGGGCGCAGCAATTTGCTGGTGCTGGCGCGGCGTTTGCCGTCAATCACCACCAAAGTGGACAAGCCAGTAACATCGTCGGTTTGTTTGGTAACGGTAACGCCTTCTTCCACGTTTTCAAACTCCACACGACCCGCGTGTTCGGTGATCATCGGATGCGTGTGCGGATCCCAAGTGGCCAGCGTTGTGCCCGCTTTCAACTCTTCACCATCTTGCACTTTTAGCGTTGCGCCGTAAGGGATTTTGTGCAACTCGCGCTCACGACCTGCCGCGTCCAAAATCATGATTTCGCATGAGCGACCAATCACAATCAATTCGCCTTTGTTGTTGGCGATGTAACGCATTTGACCGCCAAAGCGCACCGTGCCGTTAGATTTGGCTTCCACTTGGCTGGCTGCCGCCGCACGCGATGCCGCACCACCAATGTGGAAGGTACGCATCGTCAGCTGAGTACCGGGTTCGCCAATGGATTGCGCCGCAATCACGCCAACGGCTTCGCCCGCGTTCACCAATTTACCACGCGCCAAATCGCGCCCGTAGCATTTGGCGCACAAGCCGTAGCGGGTTTGACAAGTAATCGGCGTGCGCACTTTCACTTCGTCCACACCCGAATTATCAATCAAATCCACCAGTTTTTCGTCTAGCAACGTGCCCGCTTCAATAATGGTCGCGCCCGAATTGGGGTCAATCACATCGGTGGCGGTAACGCGCCCCAAAATACGGTCGCGCAGAGCTTCAATGATGTCGCCGCCTTGCACCACGGCTTTCATGGCAAAGCCTTCATCTGTGCCGCAGTCGTCTTCCACCACCACCAAATCTTGGGTAACGTCCACCAAACGGCGGGTCAAATAACCCGAGTTCGCGGTTTTCAACGCGGTATCCGCCAAGCCTTTACGCGCACCGTGGGTCGCAATAAAGTATTGCAACACGGTTAAGCCTTCGCGGAAGTTTGCGGTAATGGGCGTTTCAATGATTGAGCCGTCAGGTTTCGCCATCAAACCGCGCATACCTGATAACTGTTTAATCTGCGCTGCTGAACCCCGCGCACCCGAGTCCGCCATCATATAAATAGAGTTAAACGACTCTTGGTCCACTTCCTTGCCTTCGCGGTCAATCACTTTTTGCTTAGACAAGTTGTCCATCATCGCTTTGGCGATTTTGTCGCCCGCGCGCCCCCAAATATCCACCACTTTGTTGTAGCGTTCGCCGTTGGTTACCAAACCTTGACGGTATTGGTCTTCAATTTCTTTCACTTCGGCGTTGGCTTCGGCAAGCAATTTGGGTTTTTCTTTCGGGATTTCCATGTCGTCCACACAAATGGAAATACCGCCTTTTGCTGCTAGGGCAAAACCTGTGTACATCAAATGGTCGGCGAAAATCACGGTATCGCGCAAACCGCACAAGCGGAATGAGGCGTTAATCAGTTGCGAAATCGCTTTTTTCTTCAACGCTTTGTCAATGTAGCTAAACGGTAAGCCTTTGGGCAGAATTTCGCTCAACAATGCGCGCCCAACGGTGGTGTTATAGCGGTTAATTACGGCTTCGTATTCGCCCTCATCGTTTTTCACCCATTCTTTCAAACGCACGGTGATTTTGGTGCCGAGTTCCACTTGTTTGGTGTGATACGCGCGATGCACTTCTTTCACATCGGCAAACAAAGTACCCTCGCCCAAACCGTTGATTTTGTCGCGGGTCATGTAATACAAGCCCAATACAATATCTTGCGATGGCACGATAATCGGCTCGCCATTGGCTGGCGCAAGCACGTTGTTAGAAGCCAACATCAGCGTGCGCGCTTCCATTTGCGCTTCCAAGCTCAATGGCACGTGAACCGCCATTTGGTCGCCGTCAAAGTCGGCGTTAAACGCGGCACACACCAAGGGGTGCAACTGAATGGCTTTGCCTTCAATCAAAATCGGTTCAAACGCTTGAATACCCAAACGGTGCAAGGTGGGCGCACGGTTCAGCAAAATGGGGTGTTCGCGGATCACTTCTTCCAAGATGTCCCAGACTTCGGGCACTTCTTGTTCTACCAATTTTTTAGCCGCCTTAACGGTGGTCGCCAATTCGCGTTGTTCTAGCTTGTGGAAAATAAACGGTTTGAACAATTCCAACGCCATTTTTTTCGGTAAACCGCATTGGTGCAGACGCAGGTAAGGACCCACGGTAATCACGGAACGACCAGAATAGTCCACGCGTTTACCCAACAGGTTTTGACGGAAGCGACCGCTTTTCCCTTTAATCATATCGGCCAGCGATTTCAAAGGGCGTTTGTTGGCGCCTGTCATCGCTTTGCCACGGCGACCGTTGTCCAGCAAGCTGTCCACGGCTTCTTGCAGCATACGTTTTTCGTTGCGCACGATGATATCGGGCGCACGCAATTCCAACAAACGTTTCAAACGATTGTTGCGGTTAATCACGCGGCGATACAAATCGTTCAAATCAGACGTGGCAAAACGTCCGCCGTCCAAGGGCACAAGTGGGCGCAAATCGGGCGGCAGCACGGGCAGCACGTCCATAATCATCCATTCCAGCTTCATGCCACTGCGGTGGAACGCTTCCAGCACTTTCAAGCGTTTGGCGATTTTTTTGATTTTGGTATCGGAGCTGGTGGCTTGCAATTCTTGGCGCAAAATTTCAATTTCTTGCTCTACATTCAGGCTGCGTAGCAACTCGCGTATGCCTTCCGCGCCCATGTGAGCATCAAATTCTTCGCCGTATTCTTCCAGCTTGTTGTTGTAGTCTTCTTCGGTGAGCAATTGGCGGCGTTGCAGCGTGGTTAAACCGGGGTCGGTTACCACAAAGGCTTCAAAGTACAACACGCGCTCAATATCGCGCAATGTCATGTCCAATACCATGCCCAAGCGTGAGGGCAGGGATTTCAAAAACCAAATGTGGGCAACGGGCGCGGCAAGCTCAATATGCCCCATACGCTCGCGGCGCACTTTGGTCAGCGTTACTTCCACGCCGCATTTTTCACAGGTTACACCTTTAAATTTCAAGCGTTTGTATTTACCGCACAAGCATTCGTAGTCTTTCACTGGCCCGAAAATTTTGGCGCAGAACAAGCCATCGCGCTCGGGCTTGAAGGTGCGATAGTTAATGGTTTCGGGCTTTTTCACTTCGCCGTATGACCATGAGCGAATGGTCTCGGGCGAAGCAATGCCGATTTTGATGGCATCAAATTCTTCTGAACCTGCTTGTTGCAGGGGGGCGAATAAATCGGTTAGGTTCATTTTTGCTCCTAATAATTGGGCGATTTTTGCAATGGGGTCGCTTTCAGGCAGCCTGAAAAAGATTGGCGGCGTATATCGCGCCTGTTTTTCATTTTCAGGCTGCCTCATAGCATCGCGGGTGTAGATGCAGCCTGAAACGGCTTTGGGGCTTTGCAGGCTGCCTCACTTAGCATCAATTATTTTCCAAATCAATATCCAAGCCCAGCGAACGGATTTCTTTCACAATCACATTAAACGACTCGGGCATGCCCGCATCAATTTTGTGTTCGCCTTTAACGATGTTTTCATACATTTTGGTGCGCCCTGTAACGTCATCGGATTTCACCGTCAGCATCTCTTGCAGCGTGTAAGCTGCGCCGTATGCTTCCAGTGCCCACACTTCCATCTCACCGAAACGCTGACCACCGAACTGCGCTTTACCGCCCAACGGTTGTTGCGTTACCAAGCTGTATGGGCCAGTTGAACGCGCGTGCATTTTCTCGTCCACCAAGTGGTGTAGTTTCAGATAGTGCATCACGCCCACGGTTACTTTGCGGTCAAACGGCTCGCCTGAACGCCCGTCATACAGCGTGATTTGCGTTTTGGTGTCGTTAAAGCCCAATTTTTGCACTTCGGGGTCATCGCTTGGATACGCCAAGTTCAGCATTTCGTAGATTTCTTTTTCTTTCGCCCCGTCAAACACAGGCGAAGCAAAGGTTGCCCCACGGCGCAGATTGTCGGCCAGCGTCAAGATTTCGTCATCGTTCAGGCTGTCTAAATCCTCGTGCTTGCCGCTGCCGTTATACAGCTTGTTCAAGAACGTGCGGATTTCTTTCACTTTGCGATGCTCTTGCAGCATTTTGTCAATGCGCTGACCAATGCCTTTTGCCGCCCAGCCCAAATGCACTTCCAAAATCTGACCAATATTCATACGCGAAGGCACGCCCAATGGGTTCAACACAATGTCCACCGTGCGGCCGTCTGCCATATAAGGCATATCTTCCACAGGCAGAATGCGCGATACCACGCCTTTGTTACCGTGGCGGCCCGCCATTTTGTCGCCCGCTTGCAAGCGGCGTTTAATCGCGATAAACACTTTCACGGTTTTTTGCACGCCGGCCGGCAGCTCGTCGCCTTGCGTCATTTTTTTCTTTTTCACTTCAAACAAAGCTTCGGCTTCGCTGCGTTTTTCTTGCAACGACAGCTTCATCAGTTCAAGCTGTTTGGCGATTTCTTCATCGGCAACGCGAATATCAAACCAATCGTGGCGGCTGGTTAGCCCGTCCAAATATTCTTGCGTGATGACTTTGCCTTTGCCCAGTTTGTTCGGACCGCCATTCGCTTTTTGACCCACAATCATGCGCTGAATACGGTCAAACGTATCGTTATCAAAAATACGGATTTGGTCGTTCAAATCTTGGCGGTAACGTTTCAATTCCGCATCAATAATGGCTTGGGCGCGTTTGTCGCGCTGAATGCCCTCGCGCGTGAACACTTGCACGTCAATCACCGTGCCGCTCATGCCTGTTGGCATGCGCAAAGATGTGTCTTTCACGTCAGAGGCTTTTTCGCCGAAAATGGCGCGCAGCAGTTTTTCTTCCGGCGTGAGTTGCGTTTCGCCTTTGGGCGTTACTTTGCCCACCAACACGTCGCCCGCTTCCACTTCTGCGCCGATGTAAATAATGCCACTTTCGTCCAAACGGTTTTGCATTTTCTCGGACAAATTCGGAATATCGCGGGTGATTTCTTCTGCGCCCAATTTGGTATCACGCGCCACAACGTTCAGCTCTTCGATATGGATAGAGGTGTAACGGTCGTCTGCCGCCACTCTTTCGCTAATCAAAATAGAGTCTTCGTAGTTGTAGCCGTTCCACGGCATAAATGCGATGGTCATGTTCTGACCAAGCGCCAATTCGCCCAAATCGGTAGAGGCGCCGTCGGCAATCAAATCACCGCGTTGCAATACATCGCCCGCACTCACGGCAGGACGTTGGTTGATGTTGGTGGATTGGTTGGAACGGGTGAATTTCACCAAATTGTAAATGTCCACACCGCCTTCTTTGGCCGTCGCCTCATCATCATGTACACGCACCACCACGCGGTTTGCGTCCACATATTCCACCACGCCGCCGCGCCGCGCCACAATCGCTGTTGCGCTGTCCACGGCTACCGAGCGTTCAATGCCCGTTCCCACCAACGGTTTCTCAGCGCGCAAGCAAGGAACGGCTTGACGTTGCATGTTCGCACCCATCAAAGCACGGTTCGCGTCATCGTGTTCCAAGAACGGAATCAGCGAAGCCGCCACGGATACCACTTGCCCCGTTGCCACGTCCATATATTGCACGCGGTCGGGCGTTGCCAAAATGGTTTCGCCTTTTTCGCGGCAAGTAATCAAATCGCCGAGCAATTTACCGTGTTTATCCAAATCGGTATTCGCTTGCGCAATCACATAGCGGCCTTCTTCAATGGCAGACAAATAGTCAATTTCATTGGTTACTTTGCCGTCCACCACGCGGCGATACGGTGTTTCCAAAAAGCCGTATTCGTTGGTGCGTGCGTAAACCGACAGCGAGTTAATCAAACCAATGTTTGGACCTTCTGGTGTTTCAATTGGGCACACGCGACCGTAATGCGTTGGGTGTACGTCGCGCACTTCAAAGCCCGCGCGTTCGCGTGTCAAACCACCCGGCCCCAAAGCCGAAACACGGCGCTTGTGCGTGATTTCAGACAGCGGGTTGGTTTGATCCATAAACTGCGACAACTGGCTAGAACCGAAAAACTCTTTAATCGCAGCGGAAACAGGTTTTGCGTTAATCAAATCGGTTGGCATCAAACCTTCGCTTTCAGCTTGGTTCAAACGCTCTTTAACGGCACGCTCCACACGCGCCAAACCGCTGCGGAATTGGTTTTCCACCAATTCGCCCACCGAACGTACACGGCGGTTGCCCAAGTGGTCAATATCGTCCACCTCGCCATGCCCGTTACGCAACTCTACCAGCGTGGCAATCGTTACCACAATGTCTTCCACGCTCAGGATATGCAGCTTAGCTTCTTTTTCGCCTACGCCCGCAAAGGTTTGGTTGAGCAATCTGCCATACCAGTTGTTTTCTTGTGCGGGCAGCAGTTTTTGCTCATACGTGCGGGTGTTAAATTTCATGCGTCCTACCCGCGACAAATCGTAACTTTCTTCTTGGAAGAACAAGCGGTTAAATAAGGCTTCTACCGCTTCTTCGGTAGGAGGTTCGCCTGGGCGCATCATGCGGTAAATCGCAATTTTGGCTGCTTGTTGGTCTGCTGTTTCATCTGTATTCAAAGTGGCAGAAATATATGCACCCGCCTCGGTTTCGCTCACAAATAAAGTTTGGATTTCTTGGATGCCTTGAATATCAAATTGCGCCAACAATTCTTCTGTGATTTCCGTATTAGCCGCTGCCAACACTTCACCCGTGTCAGGCACAATCACATCACGTGCGATGATTTTGCCAATTAGGCTTTCTGCATCAATGCTCAAACGTGTAAGACCCGCAGCCTGAATATCACGAATATTTTTTGCGTTGATACGCTTGCCTGCTGCAACCAATACATTGCCATCATTATCAGTAATATCAAATTTCGCCGTTTCGCCACGCAAACGTTCAGGCACAAGCGCAGTTTGCACACCCGCATTAGACAAATAATACGTTTCCAAATCAAAGAACATCGCTAAGATTTGTTCATTGTTGTAGCCCAAAGCGCGTAGCAAAATGGTTACAGGCATTTTGCGACGACGGTCAATACGGAAATAAAGCAAATCTTTGGGATCAAATTCAAAATCTAGCCATGAGCCACGATAAGGAATAATTCGCGCAGAAAACAGCAATTTACCAGACGCATGGGTTTTGCCACGGTCATGTTCAAAGAACACACCAGGCGAGCGGTGCAACTGCGATACGATGACGCGCTCTGTGCCGTTAATTACAAACGAACCGCTGGGTGTCATCAAAGGGATTTCGCCCATATATACATCGTTGGCACGAATCTCTTTCAATTCGCGTTCTTCTACTTTATTTGAGCCTTCTTTATTGAAAATAGCCAGTTTGATTTTGGCACGCAAAGGCGCAGCATAGGTAATGCCGCGCAATTGGCACTCAGCAATGTCAAACTCAGGCTCGCCCAATACATATTGGTCAAATTGCAATTCCGCATAACCATTGTTGCTTACAATCGGAAAAATAGAACTGAATGCCGCTTGCAAACCCTCATCTTTGCGATTTTGAGGTGCGCGATTTTGTTGCAAAAATTTGCTATATGATTCCAACTGAGTTGTCAGCAGATAGGGCACATCCAACACAGCTTCGCGTTTAGCGAAACTTTTACGAATGCGCTTTTTCTCGGTAAAGGTGTAACTCATAATTTAGATACTCCACATGGGCAACAATGACGAAAATAGAATTTCAGGCTGCCTAAAAACAGAAAACCCAAAATATTCAAATGTATAAAAATAGACAACAATCTTTTTTTCAGGCTGCCTGAAAAATTGAACCGATATAAATTTACCAAATTTTTACTTAAATTTACAATATTAAAGTAAATTTTGGTAAATTTACACGAAACGATAATTTCAAAGCACAACAAGGCTGGCAGTAAAACTGCCAGCCCATTGCGCTAATTGGCAAAATCTTATTTGATTTCCACTTTCGCGCCAGCTTCTTCCAATTGTTTTTTGATGTCATCAGCTTCGGCTTGTGAAACACCTTCTTTAAGTGTTTTAGGCGCACCATCAACCAAGTCTTTGGCTTCTTTCAAGCCCAAGCCAGTGATTGCACGAACCACTTTAATCACACCAACTTTTTGGTCGCCAGCAGATGCCAAAACCACATCAAATTCAGTTTTAGCTTCGGCAGCAGCAGCGCCACCACTAGGGCTGGCTGCAACAGCAACAGCCGCAGCAGATACGCCGAATTTTTCTTCAAAAGCCTTAACCAGCTCGTTCAATTCCATTACAGTTAGGTTGCTTACCGCTTCCAAAATGTCTTCTTTTGTAATAGCCATGCTATTAAACTCCTAAAATATTGAGTAAAAATTAAAATTTAAAAACAAAATCCAAGTTCACAAAACACGCAATTAAGCGGCTTCGTTCTCTTTTTTCTCTGCCAAAGCTGCCAAACCACGTGCAAAACCTGAAACAGGTGCTTGCATCACAAACAACAATTTGGACAACAGCTCTTCGTGGCTTGGAATAGACGCCAATTCGCCCACTTGGGCTGCATTTAGCACCTCACCGTTATAAGAACCTGCTTTGATGATGATTTTGTCATCTTTTTTCGCGAATTGGTGCAGCACTTTTGCAGCAGCTACCGCATCTTCCGATGCTGCGTAAACCAATGGACCAACCATTTGGTCAGCCAATTCTGCAAAAGAAGTTCCTTCAACCGCACGACGAGCCAATGTGTTTTTCAGAACGCGCAAATAAACGCCTTCTTTACGCGCATTCGCACGTAGTTCGGTCATGCTGGCAACACTGATACCGCGATATTCAGCAACTACCATAGTTTGAGCATTAGCAATGCCTGCCACAATCTCTTCTACGGCTGCTTTCTTGGTTTCAATATTGAGACTCAAGGTCTACCTCCCACTGTTTAAATTTAGGCAGCCTGAAAATAGACCACCCACCAGCGCGGCAACCTGATGTTAAAGACACTTTGCAAGCAATATGCTCACGCACTACCTTGTTTCAGGACTACCGTCTGCGTAGGGTTTCTAACGATTAAAACTTGCGTTCCCTACGGTCTTGGACTTCTACTTAATTTTATTAAGTAGCCCAGTTTCAGGCTGCCTAGAAAATTCCCAAACAGCCCAAAATTCATTTAGCTATTAACGCTAGATGTATCTACACGCACACCCAAGCCCATTGTGCTGGATACAGCGATTTTTTTCAGATATTGACCTTTGGCAGCAGCAGGTTTTGCTTTTACCAAAGCATCAAGCAAGGCGTCAAAATTCTCTTTCAAGTCTGCTTCCACAAATGAAGCACGACCGATTGTTGCATGAACAATACCTGCCTTATCAGTACGATACTGAACCTGACCTGCTTTGGCATTTTTAACTGCATCTGCCACATTTGGTGTTACCGTACCAACTTTAGGATTAGGCATCAGCCCACGTGGACCTAAAATTGTACCCAACTGACCCACAATACGCATAGCATCAGGCGAAGCAATCACAACATCAAAATCCATGTTGCCTTTTTTGATTTCGTCTGCCAAATCCTCAAAACCAACAATATCTGCACCAGCAGCTTTTGCCGCATCAGCATTTGCACCTTGTGTAAATACTGCTACACGAGTGGTTTTACCTGTACCTTTTGGCAGCACAACTGAACCACGAATAACTTGATCTGATTTGCGAGGATCTACGCCCAAATTAAATGAAACATCAATAGATTCATCAAATTTTGCGGTAGCCGCTTTTTTCACCAAAGCAATCGCTTCATCAATCGCATACAGTTTATTAGCCTCTACTGTGGCACGAATGGCTTTTAAGCGTTTAGAAATTTTAGCCATTACACCACTCCTTCCGTATTCAAGCCCATAGAGCGTGCAGAACCTGCAATGGTACGAACCGCTGCATCTAAATCTGCCGCTGTCAAATCAGGCTGTTTAGTTTTAGCAATCTCTTCCAATTGCGCACGCGTTACTGTACCTACTTTATTTGTTAAAGGATTAGAACTGCCTTTTTGCAAACCTGCTGCTTTTTTTAACAAAATAGACGCAGGTGGCGTTTTCATCACAAATGTGAACGATTTATCCGCATAAGCAGTAATCACAACAGGCGTAGGCAAACCAGGCTCCATGCCCTGAGTTGCCGCGTTAAACGCCTTACAAAATTCCATAATATTCAAACCACGCTGACCCAACGCAGGACCAACTGGTGGCGAAGGATTGGCTTTACCTGCAGGGATTTGCAGTTTAATATAGCCGACTACTTTTTTAGCCATTTAAATTTACTCCAAAAAAACGGGTATAACGCAGAAAATCTGCTCCCCAAAACGAATCGCGTATTTTAAACAACTATTTTGCTTTGCGCAACACCACGTCGTAATACGCCAAATGCCTTCTTACATTTTTTCCACTTGACCAAAATCCAACTCAACAGGTGTTTCTCTACCAAAAACCTGAACAGAAACACGCAATTTACTGCGTTCATAATCAACCGCGCTCACATCGCCCGTGAAATCAGCGAAAGGACCATCATTGATTCGAACCTGTTGCCCAACTTCAAATTCGGTTTTAGGCTTAGGCTTCTTCTCTCCTTGCATGCCACCAAATTGCTCCATGATGGAGTTAACTTCTCGTTGAGATATTGGTAAAGGGCGGTTTGCAGTCCCACCGATAAAACCATTCACCCTAGGTGTGCTTTTGACAAGATGCCATGAAGCATCAGTCATTTCCATTTCTACCAACACATAACCGGGAAAAAACTTTCTTTCAGAAACCGTTTTGCGCCCGTTTTTAATATCAACCACCTCTTCAACGGGAACTAAAATCTGACCAAAATAATTCTCCACTCCCTCTCGCGCTATTCTCTCCTTTAACGCCTTCTGCACATTTTTTTCAAATCCAGAATAAGCTTGCACGACATACCATTGCTTTGACATTATTATCCCTTTACCAAAATATAATTAAACACTATCCCAATAAGGGTATCTACGCCATAAATAAAAATAGCAAAAACACATGTAAATGCAATCACGAACATCGTCATTCGCACTGTGTCACTACGGCTGGGCCACACTACTTTTTTTACTTCCGCAACAGAATCTTTGATATATCGAAATAAATTAAATCTAACTCGATTATCTTGGTGAGCACTTTTATTCATTTTTCACCCGAATAAATAGATAAGAAAAAAACTAACCGATTTTAGACCGGTTAGTTTTCTATTATGGCAGGCCAAGTAGGTCTCGAACCTACAACCCTCGGTTTTGGAGACCGATACTCTACCAATTGAGCTATTGGCCTATTTAACCTGAATTAAGCAATCACGCTAGCCACAACGCCCGCACCCACTGTGCGACCACCTTCGCGAATCGCAAAACGCAAGCCTTCTTCCATGGCAATCG
>CAUVGV010000007.1:0-25627 GCA_963551505.1 uncultured Kingella sp. | reverse complement strand
TGGCGCGGCGGGTGATGTCGGCGGGCGGGTCTTTGTGGGGGGCGGGTTGGGTGTAGGCGGGTTGGGTGGGGGGATTGGGGGTGTCCATTGTTTTTCCTTGCTGATGATTGTTGAGCTGATGGGATTTTAGCGGAAAAGGCAGCCTGAAAATGGGAAATAGCGTTTTCAGGCTGCCTTTGGGGTTAGGCAATGGATTAAATTGCTTGTTGTTTGGTTTTTATTGCGTGATTATAGGTTTTCATAATAACGACGAATTTTTTCTGCCATCAGTTTGCGCCGTTTTTCTAAAAATTGAGCGTAATCTTGATGCGTTGCTGTATTCAAATCGAAGGGAATGCAGTTCGCCGCCATATTTTGCGCCCATGCTTCTTTTGATTTGATGGAGGTTAATGCCATGCCTTGCGTTGCGATGTCGTTTTTCACTTTTTGCATATAAATCAAAGGTGCATCATCGCTTAATTTGATATTGGTTTGCTGCTCAATAAAAACGTAATTGGCAACTTGGTTGTAATCGTTCTTTTTGTAACCATGCTGGGTTAAATAGTTTTTGGGGAACAGATGATGTTGGTCGCCGCGCTGTTGCAATAAGCTGTTTACGGTTACGCTGTCCGATAAAAAAGCGTGGTCGTTGTTTTTGCATTGCGCCGCGAGATAGCACAAATATGCGCCTGTTGCGCTACTGGAAGAATTTAAATCGTTTACTAAACGGTGCGTCCAAAATCCGTCATTCAATTCGGCTTGCTCAATTTGGTGCAAATAGGCTTCCAAGCCTCGTTCATCAATGAATTTGCAGTCGCGTTCAATGATGGTTTCAGATGAGCCTGAATAACGCCCTGTTAACACAGACATCACAAACCAGCGTTTGATTAAATGCTGAATCTCAGCTTCGGGGCGGTTGTGGTTACGCAGTTTGAGGTATAGCGCGTAGGCAACGTTCAGGCTGGTTTTGGAGCTGATGAGCTTTTGATTGATAAACCCTGCTGATTGAATCAACATACAAAAACGTTCGTAATGGGTCTTGTTGAAAAAACTTTCTAAACCGTGGCGCAGCTTGGTATAGCTTTGTTCGGCGATGTTTTCAACGTTGGTACGGTTTTCAAAATCACGCCCCGAAAGCAGGGCAACCAAAGTGCTGAATTTGCCACGAGCAAAAGCGTAGGTATAAGCTGCGCGTAATACGTCAATATAATCAGGGATATATAAATCGTCATGGCAGCCTGAAATCCATTTAATTTTGCTAAATGCTTCCGATTGCGTATATTCCGCATTGTTTTCGGTTAAGGTTTGAGCAAAGCTGCCATCGCGCAACATATGGCAGAAGTAATCAATCATTTTGCGCAATTCCCCACCGCCATATTGCTGGTCGGCGGCAATTTTGGACATCACAAAATCAGCATTACCCAGCACCACGCCTTTTTGGTTGATACGGATAAAAATTTCGGTAACGGTATCAATGTCCAAATCATGATTCAATTCAATAATGCCGATTTGATTGTTTTTAATGGATTTCAACGCATCAATTCGTTGTTCAATCAGCTCTTCGTCCACTTGCGGATTGGCAGCAAGATAATCTTTTCGGATTTTGAACGTGCTGGTATTTTCGCCCAATATTTCGGAAATATCGTTAATCCAAACTGGGTTGCGCTCAATAGCAGAGTTACAGACTTCAAAAAACGCTTCGCCTTCTTGCGCCAATGGGTTGTAGGCGATTTTAATGCGTTCTTTTTTATATTCTTTGTTTAAAACCTGTTGCCCGACCACGGCAGCGGTTAAGGCGGTAATGCGTTGTTGCCCGTCAATCAACACCTTTTTTCCTGCCGATAATGTGCCGTCTTTCAAGCGTATATCGGGATTGCGCCAAGTGATGATGTAGCCAACAGGGTAGCCTTTATAGAGCGAATCAATCAAATCGCGCACTTTGCTGGCTGTCCACACAAAAGGTCGCTGGATTTCAGGAATGGCAATTTCTCCTGAATTAATCCAGCCCAATAGATTGACAACAGGCTGCTGTTGCACAACGTATTTGGATTCAGACACCGTTTTTTCCCCAATTTAAAAATAAAAATTAGCCCGCAGCGTGTTTTGCAAAAGCCCATTTGCCATCACTATGTCCTTTTCAGGCTGCCTATTGTTTATTGTTTGCCAAAGTAGGCGTTTCGCCGTCGTGTGCTTATTTTGTTTATCTGCGATATAAAGAGAGGCAGCCTGAAAACCACCTACACCCCTCGCCACCTTTTCAACACCAGCGAAGTATTCACCCCGCCAAAGGCGAAATTGTTGCTGACCACATAATCCGTTGCAATTTCGCGCCCGCCGCTTGTGATGTAGTCCACTTTGCCGCAGCGCGGGTCGATGTTGTCCAGATTCACGGTGGGCGCAAACCAGCCGCTGTTCATCATTTCCACGGCGAACCATGCTTCCAGTGCGCCGCACGCGCCCAGCGTATGCCCGAGGTAGCTTTTTTGCGAACTCATCGGCACAAAGCCGAACACGGCTTCGGTGGCGAGGGTTTCGGCGATGTCGCCTTTTTCGGTGGCCGTGCCGTGCCCGCTCACATAGCCGACCTGCTCGGGGCGGATGCCTGCGTCTTTGAGGGCGAGTTCCATGCATTTTTGCATGGTGTCTTTTTGCGGCTGGGTAACGTGGCTGCCGTCGCTGTTTGCGCCGTAGCCGATGATTTCGGCGTAGATTTTTGCGCCGCGTGCTGTGGCGTGTTCCAGCGATTCCAACACCAGCATGCCCGCGCCTTCGCCAATCACCAAGCCGTCGCGGGCAGCATCATACGGGCGCGGGGTGCGCTCGGGTTCGCTGTTGCGGCGGCTGGCGGCGTAGAGCGAGTCAAACACATACACTTCCGAAGGGCAGAACTCTTCGCCGCCGCCCGCGAGCATGGTGTCAATCAGCCCGTATCTGATGGCTTCGTAGGCGTAGCCGATGGCTTGGCTGCCTGAGGAACACGCGCTGGACGTGGGGATAATCCGCCCCGTCAGCCCGAAAAAGATGCCGACATTGGCGGCGGTGGTGTGCGGCATCATGCGCACATAGGTGTTGGCGTTGAAATTGCGCGACGTGCCGGTGAGCAGCAGTTCGCCCAAGTCGCCGATGTCTTTGGTGCTGCCTGTGGACGAGCCGCAGGCTACACCCATTTTGCCGTTTTTAATCGTTTCGTCGCCGAGCAAGCCCGCGTTTTGCAGGGCTTGTTCCGCCGCATCGACGCAAAGCTGCGACACGCGCCCCATGCTGCGAAGCTGTTTGCGCGTCCAATGTGCAGGCGGCGCGTAATCGGGCAGCGGCGCGCCCAGTTGCGCTTCCAATTCGGGGAAACGCGCCTGCCAATCCATATACCGCACGGCGTTTTTTTCGGCGCGAAAGGCAGCCTGAATGCTCTGCCAGTCGCGCCCGAACGCGGTAATGCCGCCAATGCCGGTAATCACAACGCGTCTGGTTTCCATCAGCACAATCCCCCGTTGACCGCAATCACTTGGCGCGTGATATACGCTGCTTTTTCGTCCATCAAAAAACGCACCGCGTGGGCGACTTCTTCGGGCGTACCCATTCGCGCGGCAGGCACGGTTTTCAAAATCTCGTCCACAGGCACGTTTTCATCAACGATTTCCGTGTCAATCAGCCCCGGCGCGACGCAGTTCACCGTGATTTTGCGCTTCGCCAACTCCACCGCCAACGCCTTTGCCGCGCCGATAATGCCCGCTTTGGACGCGCTGTAATTCACTTGCCCGCGATTGCCCGTGATGCCCGACACCGAAGCTATGCACACAATCCGCCCGTCTTGGCGGCGGCGTATCATCGGCATGATAACGGGATGCAGCACGTTGTAAAAACCGTCCAGATTGGTGCGCAGCACGCTGTCCCAATCGTCGTCTAAAAAGGCGGGAAACGCCGCATCGCGCGTCAAACCCGCGTTCAGCACCACGCCGTAATACGCACCGTTTGCTTCCACATCGGCGGTTAGGATTTCACGGCAGGCGGCGCGGTCGGACACGTCAAACTGCAACACGCGTGCTTGTCTGCCGATTTCGCGGATTTGCGCGGCAACCGCTTCCGCTTCGTCTCGGCGGCTGCGGCAGTGTACGGCGATGTCGTAGCCGTCTTGTGCCAGCGCAAGGGCAACCGCCTTGCCGATGCCACGGTTTGAGCCTGTGATTAGGATGGTTTTGTTCATGAGTTTTCCTGGTAAGGGTTTTGGGGTTTCAGGCTGCCTTTTAAGGCCGTCTGAAAACTTGTAGGTCGGGCATTCATGCCCGACGTTTTTCACATTTGCTGATATTTGTCGGGCATCAATGCCCGACCTACTTTTTCAGACGGCATCTATGTTTCAATATCCTGTTTTCAGGCTGCCTCTGATGCCGTCTGAAAATCCATAAAGAGGCAGCCTGAAACCGAAAAATCAAACCGTGCGCGCATCTTTCGGACTATAAACATTTAACGCCGCCTGCGCCAACAGCCTATCTTGTGGCAGCGTATCGCGCACATCGTCCGGTGCATCAATCCAGCGCAGTTCGCAGTCAAACACGCCCATGCCGCTCGGGTCTTGGGTGGAAAGGTGCGCGGTGGCGGCGAGTGTTGTGCCGACTGGGATAGAATCGGCAAACAGATTGAGTTTGCGCGTGCCCAGCAGAAAACCGAGTTTCACTTCTTCGCCTGCGCTGATGGCTTGTATCCCTGCAAACGCGCCGATTGCCTGCGCCATGATTTCCATGCCCATCGTGGCGGGCAGCGTGCCGTTTTGCAACAGAATATGCTTGCTGCTGATATGGGCTTGAACGCTTACAAAATCGGCGCGGTGTTCGGTTACGCGGTCGATTAAAACCATATGTCCGCTGTGCGGCAGTAAAAAGGCGGGGTGTTCTATGGGGCAGGTAAGGCGGTGCATATCGGCTTGATGTGGTTTGAAAAAATGGGATTATACCAATGCGCTCGCGGTTTCATAAGGTGTTAATTTCAGTTAAAATACGCGCCTTTTCACGCCGCAGAGCCACACCATGACTTCCACCGCCTGCACGTTTTCTTTCAACATCGCCGCATGGCACGCCGCTTCCAACCGCCTTGCCACTATGGCGCAATGGCGCGAGTGGGCGCAAGGTCGTCTGAACGCCGACAGCCTGCCCGAACACAAACCCGCGCTGGCATTTCTGCCTGCCATGCAGCGGCGGCGTTTGGGTGCGGCGGCGCGGCTGGTGTGCGAAGCAGCTTGGGATTTGGCAGAGCGGTTTTCAGGCTGCCCTTTGGTTTACGCTTCGCACGACGGCGAGATTAACCGCAGCTTTGAATTGTGGCCCGAGCTGCTGAAAACGCACACTGTGTCGCCGACATCGTTCGGCTTGTCGGTGCACAACGCGCTGGCGGGGCAGTGGGCAATCCAGCGCGGCGAAATGCAGGAAAATACCGCACTGGCAACGGGCGCGGACGGCTTGGAAACGGCCTTGGCGGAAGCCGTGTCGCTGTTTTCAGACGGCATCGAGCGCGTGTTGCTGGTGGTGGCGGACGACCCTTTGAAAACCGAATACGCCGTTGCCGCCGAGCGCGCACCGTTTGCCTACGCGCTGGCAATGGTGATTGAGCGCGGCGACGCTTTCAGCCTGACGTTGGAAACGGACGACAGCGCAAGGCAGCCTGAAAGCTACTTCGGCGCGCTGGATTGGATACGCTTTCTGCTTTCAGGCAGCCTGAAACACACGCGGCAATACGTCAACCGCCGCTGGATTTGGAACAAACGCGCATGAAACGCTTAGACAGACTGCGCCGCTTTTTCGCCACCATGCTGGGCTTCATCCTGTTCGGCGTGGCGGGCGTGCTGTTCAAAATCGCCCTGTTGCCCTACACGCTCAAATCCACCCGTGGCGACGTGCCGCGCCAGCTTGCCGCCCGCCGCATGATAGGGCGCGTGTGGCGGTTTTTTGTCGGCTATCTGCAATGGTCGGGCGTGTTGTCGGTAACCTTCCACGGCGCAGAAAAACTCGGGCGCGGCGGGCAGTTGATTCTTGCCAATCACCCGTCTTTATTAGATGTGGTGCTGCTGGTGAGCCACGCGCCTGACCCAAACGTGCTGGTGAAAAAAGACTTGGTGCACAACCCCAGCATGAGCAGCCAAATCCGCGCCGCAGGCTATATTCCCAACGACGAAAGCATGGAAATGCTGGAAGAAATCGAAGCCGTGTTCCAAAGCGGACAAAGCCTGCTGATTTTCCCCGAAGGCACGCGCACAGGCTGGGACGGACAGGTCAAAATGCACCGTGGCGCGGTTTCCATCGGCTTGCGCAGCGCAAAAGTGATTACGCCTGTAGTCATCAAAATGAACCCGCCCAACTTCAAAAAAGGGCAGCCGTGGTACAAAATCCCGCCGCGCAAAATCCATTACGAAATCACCGTCGGCGACGACATCAACCCGCAAGACTGGCTCGCCGAAAAACCCTTACCCATCGCCGCCAGACGGCTCAACGAATACCTGCAAGACTATTTCACAAGGAAAACCACATGAACGACTTAGAACACCAAATCAAACAACTCATCATCGACAGCCTCGCGCTGGAAGACATTACCCCCGCCGATATCGGCAGCGAAGACGCGCTGTTCGGCGACGACGGCTTGGGGCTGGATTCCGTGGACGCGCTGGAACTCGGTTTGGCGGTGCAAAAAACCTTCGGCTTTCAGCTCGACGGCGAAAACGACAACCTGCGCGACAACTTTGCCAACGTCAAAACGCTGGCCGAATTTGTCAGAAGCCGTCAGGCACAGGCATAAGGAGCGGCGATGAGCGAACACAAAATCCTGAGCGAAGCCGAAATCCGCGCCCTGCTCGCCGACACGCTGGAAAATCTGTTTGAAATCGAACCAGAACGCATCAAACCCGACACCAACCTCTACGAAGACTTGGAAATCGACAGCATCGACGCGATTGATTTGATTGACCGCATCAAACGCGAAACAGGCCGCAAACTCAACGCCGAAGATTTCCGCAACGTGCGCACGGTGGACGATGTGGTGCAGGCGGTGTTGAAAGTGCAGGCTGCCGATGGCGGCACAGAACGCTGAATAATGTTTAGGCAGCCTGAAAACCCAAGGCTTCAACGAAACCCAAATGGGCGAAACAATTTCGGTGAAGCGCAAATTGTGTCGGACAGTTTTCAGGCTGCCTGCTGTGTCAGCAAACCGACTGATTTTGTTTTTTAACCAGCCAAAAGAAAGGCATTTTATGAATATTCGTTTATCCATCATCACCCTAGCCGCTGCGCTTACTTTAACCGCTTGCTCGGGGGTCAATAATGCTACCGTTTCCGATGCGAAACTACGCGAACGTGCTGCGTTTACTTTGGGCACGAGCCCCGACAAAGTAACCATCAGCAACCGCAGAAATGAAGGCATAACCATTCACTTTACTGCGACCGTGGGCGGACGCGCCACCCAATGCTATGTAACCAACTCCGTTACCATGATAGGTGCGATGACTTCGGACGCGCTGTGTTCGGGCAACGCAGCCAAAGCCGCATTGCGTAGAACAGGGCAATGCAATGATTTGTTGAAAGCCGCAGGACGCTGTTAATCAACACAAGGGCAGCCTGAAAACAGATTTCTGTGTTTTCAGGCTGCCTAACAATTTCCATTCTAGCCATGCCTGCCGCCAAAATCCTGCTCACCCTCGCCAGTCTCGCCTATCCGCTTTTGTGGTATTACGGGCGCGAAAACGGCGCGTTTTTCTGGCTCGCTGCCGCCATGTGCGTGCTGTGGCTGATCCGCGCCGCCATGCCGCAAACGGCGGGGCAGCGGGCGGTTGCGCTGTTGCTCGCCGCGTTTTTTGCCGCCGTTTTGATTTTCAGGCTGCCTGATTCGATGTATTGGTATCCCGTTGCCGTCAACGCGCTGATGCTCGCCGTGTTCGGCGGCAGCCTGTTTACCAAGCAAACCGTGATCGAACGCCTCGCCCGCCTGCAACACCCGAACCTGCCGCCCGAGGGCGTGCGTCATACGCGGCGGGTAACGCAGATTTGGTGCGGCTTTTTTGTGTTCAACGGCGGCATGGCGGCTTTGCTGGCGTGGAGCGGGCGGCATGACTGGTGGGTGGTTTACACGGGGATTGTGTCATATATCCTGATGGGCGTGCTGTTTGCGGGGGAGTGGGTTTACCGCAAGCTGGTGTTGAAAGTGTGAAGCCATTAAAAAGGAATAATGCCCATGTGTAGCAAGCGGGAAGTAAAATCCTTAGACCATGTGTCGGACGACAAGATTGAAAAAATGGTTCGTTTTATCAAGGTAATGCTGCAAAACGCCAAAGAGCGGGATATTGCTGCTCGGCAACTGCAACAGATGTTTCAAGAGAATTTCGGCTTAGATAGGCGGGTTACGGATAAATTGATTGCGCTGGCAGAATGGGAGTTGGAGCAGGAACGGTTTGAGCGTACTCAATCTTGATGAAGCAGTCATAACACAGGCAGCCTGAAAACGTATTTTTCTGTTTTCAGGCTGCCTTTTTCACGCCGTTTACGGCTCGCCGATAATCAACACCGCATTGCTCCCGCCGAAGGCAAACGACGAACTCGCCGCAATCCGCCGTCCGTTTTGCCATACGCTGTTTTCATCGGTCAGGGCGATGGCGGGCAGTTCGGGGTCTGGGGTGCCGTCCCAAAGCTGGGGCGGGAGCTTGCCTTGCGGGTTGGTTTCGCGGCTGGCGATGCCCCATGCGAACGCGGCTTCGAGTGCGCCTGCTGCGCCGAGGGTGTGTCCTGTGCTCGGTTTGGTGGAGGTGCAGGGCGTTCGGCTGCCGAACACTTCGTCGACGGCGCGGCTTTCCATGCTGTCGTTGTGGCGCGTGCCGGTGCCGTGCAGGTTTATCCAGCCGATGTCCTGCGGGCTGAGGCGGGCGTGGTTGAGGGCAGCCTGAAACGCCTGCGCCGCGCCCAAGCCGTCGGGGCGGGGCGAGGACATATGGTAGGCATCGCTGCTTGCGCCGTAGCCGAGCAGCTGCATTGCGCCGCCGAAATCGGCATCGCGGGTCATCACGAATGCGGCGGCGGCTTCGCCGATGTTGATGCCGTTGCGGCGGGCGGAAAAGGGGTTGGCGAGGTCGTCTGAAAGCACTTCCAGCGAGGCGAAGCCGTTGATGGTTAAGGGCGAAAGGGTGTCTGCGCCGCCGCAAATCACGGCATCGGCAAGGTTGGCGCGCAGCAGCCGCGCCGCGCTGATGAGGGCGCGCGCGCCCGATGTGCAGGCGGTGGAGACGGTGTAGCGCAGCCCGTGCAGTCCGTACACTTGGGCGACAAATTCGGCGGGCGCGTTCATGGTGTGCTGCAACTGATTGAACGGTTTGTCTGCCCAACCGCCGCCGTGGGCAACGTGTTCAAACAGCGGGATATTTTCGTCCGCGCCGCTGGTGGACGTGCCAATCACCACGGCGACGCGGTGGCGGCCGTAGCGGGCGAGGGCGGTCTGAATGTCGGGCTCGATTTGTGCGAGGGCGTGCCAGAGTAATTGGTTGTTGCGGCTGCGGTGTTCGGCGGCAAGGTCGTTTGAAAAAGGGCGCAGGGTTTCGCCAACCGCGCCGAATGCGTAGGGTTCGCCGCGCACCCATTGCTCGGAAAAGGTAAGCGGGCTGTCGGCACTCGGGTTCAGCAGCGCGTGGATATGGGTTTGCAGTCCGCTGCCGAGTGCGCTGGTTACGGCGGGGCGGCTGAGGTAAACGGGGGTGGTCATGGTTTATTCTTCAATGGGCTGGGCTGTCCAGCGGGTTTGGTCGGGGAAGGCGATGTCAAAGCGGCTGCCGCTGTGCGCCACGCACCACAAATCGCGGTTGCGGTAGCGGAATAATGCGCCGCTGCCTTCGGGGCAAAACGTCTGATGGCTTTCAGACGACGTTTCAGGCTGCATCTGCTGCACATCGGGATACAGCGTTTCGGCGCGGCGGGTGGCAATCAGCGGCAAAAGCGCGGCAAACAGGCGGCGCGATTGGGCGTTGGGCATGATGAAGCCGTCGTTTTTCCAGCCGCGCGGGGTAACGGTCTGCCGCGACACGGGCGCGCCGAGCGCGTCGGTCTGCACAAAGCGGATGCCGTCTGAAAGCTGCTCCACCGCCAACAGGCTGGTCTGCACCGTCTGCCCTGCGGCATCGGTCTGCTCCAATTTGAACCACTGCGCCTGCTGCGGCAGCGCGGGCAGGGTTTGCGGATGGGGCAGGGCGGTGCAGGCGGCAAGGGCGAGCAGAGTTGCGGTGATTGGGATAAAACGCATGGGGATTCCTTTTGGATTGGGGGCTGGGGGTTTCAGACGACGCTTGGGGGTTTCAGCGTGTAGATCGGGCATTGATGCCCGACGGTTTTTTAATTTCTCAGTGCTTGTCGGGCATGAATGCCCGACCTACGCGCTGTATTTAGCAAAAAACAATTTGTGGTCTTTGGCAATCATCGCAATCACAAACAGCAGGAAAATCAGGGTTTGTATGATTTTGGTATCGGGGTGCGTGTTGAAAATTTCATTGCCCGTGTTGGCAGCCAAATGAAACAGCACGCTTATCCAAATATTGCGTCCGAATTTGCAGTACAGCCAGTTCATAATCAGCACAAACAGGAAAATACTGACGGCATAGTTAATAGAAACCAGCGCGCCTTCCGCAACCACATGGCTGTGGTAATAGCCTTTCACAAAAGCCAGCGGCAGATGCCACACCACCCAATACACGCCGAAAATCATAGAAGTGGAAAACAGGCTGAATTTTCGCAACAGCGCATCTGTGCCGTAACTGTGCCACGCCAATTCTTCAACCAGCGGGGCAAAAGTCAGCACAAACCATGCGGATACAAAGGCGGACTGGAAAGACGGCTGCCCCGAAATATGAAACTGCGCCCAGCTATACCCGAAAAAGGTGGAAATCACTTGCGCCGCCATAATGGAGCCGTATGTCAGCAGCAAAATCAGCCCGATGGCAAACGGGGAAAAATGCTGGCGCAAAGACAGGCGGTGTTTCAAATCATTCCATAAATCGGCATCTTGGCGGAACAAATGCAGCGCAACCAGCATGGGCGACACCAAGCCTGCGATGCCTAACACGGTTTGCCCGATTTGCGTGGCTGATGTCTGCTCGGGCAAGTGGCTCAAATATGCCATGCCGAACCACAACACCGCTGGAATCAGCATGGACCAAAAATAGAAGAAAATGGGTCTGTTGTATTTGGTTAGGATAGTCATGGGTATCGGTGTTCTGCTGGTTTGGCGGTATGGGTGTTTTTCAGGCTGCCTTTGGGGCGGCTTGGGAGGCAGCCTGAAAATAGGAGATTGGAGGGTTGTAGGTCGGGCATGGATGCCCGACGTTTTTTCAAATCGGTTGGGGGTATCGGGCATTCATGCCCGAGCTACAACTGATGCCGTCTGAAAAGGCAGCCTGAAACGTTTTTCAGACGGCATCAACGCCTGTTTGCCTGTTTGATTGAAATGGTATTGCTTATTGTAACCTGCCAGCGGGTTTTTGCCGACACGCCTCACCCCGCCCACTTCTCTTTCAAAAAGCCCACCAACGTCCGCACGTTCGCCGTTAAGAGCCGCGTTGCCGTGAGCGTGTGGACGGGCGTTTCTTCGCTTTGCCAGTCCTCCAATATCGGTTTCAGACGACCTTGCGCCACGTCTTCGCGCACCAGTATGTCGGGCAGCAGCGCGATGCCCAAACCTGCCGCCGTCATTTGGCGAATCATGCCGGGGCTGTTTGCGCCGTAGCGGCTTTCGGGCTGCACGGTGGCTCGGTCGCTGCCGTTTTGCAATGTCCACACCGTGCCGTCTGTGCCGAAGCGCAGGCATTCGTGTGCCGCCAAATCGGCGGGCGACTGCGGCTCGCCGCGTTTGGCGAGATAGTCGGGCGCGGCGTAGAGGCAGCCTGAAAACTTGGCCAGCGGCGTGGCGATGTAGCCCGAATCGGGCAGTTTGCCGGTGCGGATTGCCAAATCAAACGGCTCGCCGATTAAGTCCACCTTGCGCGGGGTGATGTCAAAATCCACGCGCAAGAGCGGATGGCGTTCGGCAAACTCGGGCAACAGCGGTGTGACCATGTGGTACGCCATGTCCACAGGCAGTGACACGCGCAACGCGCCCTGCACGGTTTCCCGCATATCACCCAAAGCTCCGTGCAGCAGCCGCGCCTCGGCAACGATGGGCAGGGCGCGTTCTGGGGCTGTGTGCAATGCGAGCATTTTTGACGCGGTAGCCGTGGATTTTTACCAAAAATACCGCCGTAAACCCATTGCAGACAGCCCCAGAGTAATATGCACCCGCGCCCGTGAGTTCCAGCCGTCTGGTACTGCGGTTGAATAAGCGCAAACCGAGCGCGTCTTCCAGCGCGGCAATGCGGCGCGACAGCGTGGGCTGCGGTATGCCAAGCTTGGCGGCGGCGCGGTTGAACCCGTTGGCTTGGACGACTTCGACGAATAAAGCCATGTCGTTGAGGTAATCCATGTGGTACTCCGTTGTTCAAAATGGTGGGGCAGCCTGAAAAAGGGCGGAATGCGGTTTCAGGCTGCCGACCGCGTGCGTTATCGTTTTCAGGCTGCTTTTGATGCCGTCTGAAAAGGCAGCCTGAAACCGCCCAAAATCCATTTTCAGGCTGCCTCCCGCACTTTCTCCAACACAAACTCCACAAACGTCCGCACCACCGGCACGCTGCCTCGGTTTTTGTAATACAGCAGATGCAGCGGCACGCTTTCAATCTGCCAGTCGGGCAGCACGCGCCGCCATGCGGGGCGGCGTGCCGTGTATTCGGGCAAGAGCGCGATGCCCAGTTTTTCGCCCGCCAACCGCTCCGCTGCCGCTGCCAAAACCGCCGTCAGCGCGTCAAAATCCAGCTCGGCGCGGTCGGCGTAAAACGTAATCCGCCGCCCATTTTTCGTCTGCCATATCTCGGCAAACAGCGTGTTATCGCGCCATATTTCCGCCACCAAGCCCTCTCGGTCGGGTACGCTGGCTATCCGTATCTCAAAATTTTCCATCGCTATTGTTCCGTATTCGGATAAATGTTATCCGTTTTACCCCGTCTATCCGATTTCAACCGCCGATTATACTGGCAACATTTTCACAGGCAGCCTGAAACGGTTTTTCAGGTAGCCTTAATCCCACCCAAACAGGAGACCCAACATGAAACTCTTACAACCCTACACCCTAGGCAGCCTGAAACTGAAAAACCGCATGGTGATGGCAGCGATGACGCGCAGCCGCGCCGACACAGACGGCATTGTCGGCGACCTGACCGCCGAGTATTACGCCCAACGCGCATCCGCAGGACTGATTTTGTCCGAAGCCGTCAATATTTCCACCGACGTGCTCGGCAGCCCGCTCACTCCGGGCTTGTTCACCGCCGCGCAGATTGGCGCATGGAAAAAAGTAACCGCCGCCGTCCACGAAAAAGGCGGGTTGATTTTCGCGCAACTGTGGCACACAGGTCGCGTCGCCCATTCCACCGACCGCAACGGCGCATTACCCGTCCCCCCAGCGCAATCAAAATCGAAGGCATACAGCACTTCACTTCACAAGGCGCAAAAGGCTACGAAACCCCGCGCGAGCTGACCGCCGCCGAAATCCGCCAAATCGTCGCCGACTACGCCTAAGCCGCGAAAAACGCCGTTGCCGCAGGATTTGACGGCGTAGAGTTACACGCCGCCAACGGCTACCTGCCGCAACAATTCTTCACCAATTCCGCCAACCTGCGCCAAGACGAATACGGCGGCAGCCTCGCCAACAAAGCCCGTTTCACGCTGGACGTGATGAACGCGCTGATTGAAGCCGTCGGCGGCGAGCGCGTCGGTATCAAAATCAGCCCGCTGCACCCCCTACGCAGGCATCGCGTTTGACAACCCCGTGGCAACGTATGAATACCTGATTGGCGAGTTGAACAAACTGGATTTCACCTTTGTGGAAATCATGCAGCGCGCGCCGATGTTCCCCTTGCTGGCGCACTATCCGCAGGGCGACGAGTTGGCCATTTTCGCGCCGATGGTGCAGGGTAAAACCATCATCGCAGGCACGGGCTACACCGCCGAAACAGGCGAGGCCGCGCTGAAAAACGGCGCAGCGGATTTGATTGCCTACGGCGCAGCGTTTTTGGCGAATCCCGACCTGCCCAAACGCTTTGAACTCGGCGCAGAACTGAACACGCCCGACCGTGCTACGATGTTTGGCGGTGGCAAGCGGGGTTATACGGATTATCCGTTTTTGAAATAACGGAGAAATGGGAAAGGCAGCCTGAAAACAAATTCTCCGTTTTCAGGCTGCCTTTATTGGTAGGTCGGGCATTGATGCCCGGCGTTTTCTAATCTGCCGTTGCTTGTCGGGCATAAATGCCCGACCTACTCCGTTTGTTGGGTTTCAGGCTGCCTTTACTGTTCGTAAAAAAGGCAGCCTGAAACGTTTTCAGACGGCATCAAGCCTATTCAAACGCTAAATCCCCCACCAGTTCCGCCAGCGTGTTCAGCCGCTGTTCCGATTTTTCTACAAACGGGTTTGCCGTATCCCACGCATAGCCCGCGAGAATGGCGGAAATCATGCGGCTGATTTCGGGCGCGCGGTTGGGTGCGTACACCACGTTTTGGAAACGGTTGTCGTACCAGCCGTCCACATAGGTGCGAAAAGCGTTTACGCCCACCATCAGCGGCTCGGCGAACTCGCGCTGCCAGTCTGCCGCTTCACCTTTGAGCTGGCGGGCAAGCAGGTCAGCGGCGAGTTTGGCGGAATGCAGCGCGATGGTTACGCCCGATGAGAACACGGGGTCAATAAACTCGGCGGCGTTGCCTAACAGCGCGAAATGTTTGCCGTGCAGGGCTTTAACATTGGCGGAATAGCCTTGGATGCTGCGGTAGGGGAAGCCGTTTTCCCATTCGGAATGTTTAAAAAATTCAACCAGATTGGGGCATTCTGCCACTATTTGTTTCAACACGGCTTCGGAATCGCCCGCCAGTTTGTCGGGTGTGCCGACCACGCCGAGCGAGCAGGTGTTGTCGCCGAAAGGGATTGTCCAAAACCATACGTCGCGGTGCTGCGGGTGGGTGGTAATCAGGATTTTGTTGCGGTCAAAATCGGCATCGGCGGCGATGTTGTCGGTGATGCGGGTGAAGTGCGCCATGCGTGGGGGCAGGTGGGACGGGGTTTCCAAGTCCAACAGGCGCGGCAGCACGCGCCCGTAGCCGCTTGCGTCCAAGACGAAGCGGGCGGTGAGTTCGTATTGTTCGCCCGTGTCGGTTGCCACGCTCAAACGCGCTGCGTCGCCGCTGTTGTCAAACGCGGTTACGCCGTGCCCGAAGCGCACTTCAACGCCTTGTTTGGCGGCTTCGTCAATCAAAATTTTGTCAAATACTTCGCGGCGCACTTGGAACACCGTGCCCGGCCCGGCGGTGAATTTGTCGGTGAAATCAAACGCGGTGCGGCGGCTGCCCCATGCGAACGCCGCACCGTTTTTAAACTGAAAGCCTTTTTCGGCGCGCACGGCATCGGCAAAGCCCGCTTCTTCCAGCATTTCCATGCAATGCGGCAGCAGGCTCTCGCCGATGACAAAGCGCGGAAAATGCTGTTTTTCCAGCACGCATACTTTAAAGCCCTGTTTGTGCAGCAGCGCGGAAGCCACCGAGCCTGACGGACCTGCACCGATGACGGCAACATCAAATTGTGTGTCGGACATATTGAAAATCCTTTCGTGGTAAATGGTTTTGACATAAAGGCGTTATTATAGGATTTTGTCGGGCAGCCTGAAAATGGGATGATGGGTTTCAGGCTGCTGTTGCAAAACTTCTGTGAGGCAGCCTGAAACCTAATCCCCCAAGCAAAAAAACCGTTTGGCTCACCACCAAACGGTTTTGCTGCTTTCAGGCTGCCTTATTTAGCCCCAGCTTGGCTGGGCAGTTGCCCGATAAAATTGATAAACACGAGCGGTTTTTTGCTGGTGTTTTTCAGCGCGTGTGATTGACCAGGGCGGGCAATGGTTACATCGCCTGCGGCAACGGGGGTTTCGTTGCCATTGCCGTCCACAAATGTGCCTTTGCCTTGCACGATTAAATACACGTCTTCGTTGTTTTCGTGTTTGTGCAAGCCGATGGATGCGCCTGCGGGCAGCGTGAGCCAGCCGATTTCGCGGATGGCATCTTGGTCGTTGGTTTGGTGGCGGGTGTAGGCAAATTTGCCGAGCAATTCGCCTTCGCCGCCTGCGGCTTTGCTGCGGTTCCATGTTTGCATTTCGGCTTTTTTATATACTTGCACGCTGCGTTCCACGGGCGTTTTGCTGGGTTGGTTGGCAGCGGGCGCGGCGTGGTTGTCGTGTGCTTGGGCGGTTGCGCTGGCGAATAGGGCAGCGGTGATGAGGGCGGGGGCGATTTTGTTCATGGTGATTCCTTTGTGGAAGGGTTGTTGGGGAAAACGGGGGCAATGTTAGGCGTTGTGTGAAGATTGGTCAAGATTGGTTAAGCTAAAACGGAGCGTCGGCGGCTCGCCGACATTTTGGTAATCAAAGCATTGTTATTTCTATGAAACACATTGTGGCGACGAGCCGTTTTGATTTGACTGTGCTAAATGGCGTTTCAGGCTGCCTTGTATGATTGAGGCAGCCTGAAAATGGGTTAGTGCATTGTGGTTGGCTTTGGATGTAGCTTTAACCATGCGCTTCATGCCAGCGGGGCACTTACTTTTTTTTGCTTCGCCAAAGTGTGAACCTGCATTCATCATCCACACGATAGTTTTCACGTCCTAAAAACATGGCTACGGCGTTGCAAATACTCGCAAGGTATTCAACCTTGCTGCGCTTTACGCCTTGTATCCATGCTTTTATGACGCAAAATCTATTCGCGTGGACAATGAATACAGGTTCAAAGCAAAAGAAAGGCGACCCCGACGTGCAGGTTTGGCTACGCTAAACTTCTCTCACTCCGCATCCTTTTTTCGGCGCGTGCGAACTAGCCGCGCTACGCGCATCGTCGGACAAGCGCACGCTTTTTCCCGAAAAAAGGACGCTGCATTCGGCTGAACGTAGGGGAGAAAGGTGGCAGTATTAAACATTTGTGATGGGTTAGGCAGCCTGAAAACCATAAAACGCGCTAGTTTTATTCACCAGCCTGATTGCTCGCTTCCTTATCCGCTGCATCTTTCTTCTGTCAATTAGTTGCAATGGTTTTGATTTCTCTGCCGATGTTAATCAGCAAGAAAAACACGGAAAACGCAATCATCACGGCTTGGAAATAATTGCTGTCTTCCTTGCTTTGCGACAACACTTTGCCCACGAATACATAGCAGCGCAGCCAGCCAATTTGCCGCAGGCTTGCGCCAAAGCGCGGCGGCGATTTCCAGCAGCAGATAAACCACGCCGAGGATTGTGCCGAAAATAAACATGCTGTGGGTGAAATCCAGCTCGCCGTATTCGTCTAAATATTCCACAAAGCGCATAAAGGTGGTGTCGGCGGCGAGCAGGATGAGCGCGAAGGCGGTGGTGATGGTGGCTTTTTTATCATGTGTTTCCTTCATACAGAGGCAGCCTGAAACGATGTTCAACCGCGTTTCAGGCTGCCTGCTGTTATCCAACTATATTACCCAATCAGCTGCTTCAACACTTCCGCCTTGGCAGAATCATAATCCGCCTGCGAAATCAAGCCGTTGTCCAGCATGGTTTTCAGCTGCGTGAGCTTGGCTTGATGGTCTTGCGCGGCGGCGGGCGGCACGGCTTGCGGTTGCGCGGCCATTGCCCCCGCCATCGCTTGCCCAAACGCCACACCTGCGCCCATGCCCACGCCCATGCCCGCCATGCCGCCTTCGTTTTGCGCCGCCATTGGGATGGCGGTGGCGGTTTGGTATTGCGTGTAGCGCGACATATCGCCAATCACATTCATGCTCATGCGCGCATCCAAGGCTTGTTGCACGTTTTCAGGCAGCGTGATGCTTTCCACGGTAAAGTTTTCCAGCGCCAAGCCCAG
This sequence comes from uncultured Kingella sp., assembly GCA_963551505.1. GTDB lineage: Bacteria > Pseudomonadota > Gammaproteobacteria > Burkholderiales > Neisseriaceae > Kingella_B. Next base: position 7,700 of record CAUVGV010000007.1, on the reverse strand, counting down.
TTTGGCAAACTCGGGTTTGAGCAATTCGGTCATTTTTTTGCGACAGCAAAACTTGGTTTGCCGCCATGTCCAAAAACGGTACGCCCGATGTGCCAAAGGCGGCGGCAAGCTGGGTCATGGCGATGTTTTTGAGCTGGGCTTCAAGCTGCTCACCCGTATAGCTTTCCACCACGCCCGAAATTTCTTTGAAAAACTGCGCGGGGTCGGCGATGCGGTAGGAATACATACCAAACGAGCGCAGTTGTACCACGCCAAAATCGGCATCGCGCACGGTTACAGGCTGTGCCGTGCCCCAGCGTTTGCCAATTTGCTGGCGCGTGTTAAAAAAGTAAACATCGGATTTAAAGGGCGATTGGAACAGCTTATCCCAGTTTTTCAGATTGGTTAAAACGGGCAAGGTTTGCGTGTTGAGCGTGTAGCGCCCTGCGGAAAACACATCGGCGGTTTTGCCTTCGTCCACAAACAGCGCCATTTGGCTTTCGCGCACGGTTAGGCTTGCGCCGTTTTGAATTTCTTGGTCGGCAACGGGAAAACGCCATACCAGCGTGTTTTCATCAGGGTTTTCCCATTGGATAACATCAATAAACTGCTTGCGGATAAAGCTCATAATCATGGTTTTTTCCTTTGGTTTGGGGGTTGGAGCAGATTTTAAGCGGAAGCCGTTAATCTGTAAAAAGAATTTGCGGCGCACAAGGCAGCCTGAAAAGCGGTTTTGCCAGAGCGCGCGTCTTGCCGCGCATCACGCTTTCGGTTGCCGTAGCGCCAAGCGGCGGGGATGATTTCAGGCTGCCTGATGGTGTGGCTAATATTGCATCCCCAGCAACACAAACCCATAAGCAAACCACAGCCAAATCGCAAATGAAATCATCCATTTGCCGCTGTTGCGATGCCGTTTGCGGCAGCCTGAAAACAGGCACACGGCAATAATCAGCAACACAATCAGCGTGGGCGCAATCAGGTCTATCCACTCGGCAACATGGGGCAGGTAGACAAACCAGCCGATTGTGCCGCCCATCAGCCACAGTAGCGCGGGCGCGAGCAGTAGTTCAAGTTCAACTGCGAAATCGTCGCGCAATCCCAAAAACGCCGCAAACGCAACCAACATAAACAGCACCAGCGTTGCAATATGCGGCAACAGCAAGACGTTGAGCCACGTTTTAGCTTCGCTGAAACTCGCTTCGCTCGTTTTCAGGCTGCTCTGCATGGTTAGCCGTCCACCAAACACGCCGCGTTCAACACGCCGATGGCCAGCGACAAGGCGCAATACAACGCGCCCACAGCGATATTATTCTGCTGCAATTCGCGCCCCGCATCGGGAATCAGCCGCGAAATGGCAAAATACGCGCCAATTTGCACAACCGCCGCGCCCGCGCTCCACAAAATAAAATCCAAAATATTCAAACTGTGCGTCATCGCCGAAGCCAGCGCAAGGCAAAAGCCCACCAACGCCCCGCCAAACGACAACGCGCACGCCACATTGCCTTGCTTAATCAAATGCAACTCGCGCACGGGCGTAATCAGCAAATAAGTGAGCGAAAACAGCACTGCCATCGCCACGCTGGCGAGCATATAACCGATGTATAACAGATAGTTAGCAATAGAAAGCGACATGGTTTGACTCCTGTGTAAACAATGGCGGGATTATGCCACATTATCCGCCCCGCCATGATGGCGAACATAAAGGCAGCCTGAAACACACAATATCGTTTTCAGGCTGCCTTTGGCGTTGTTTACTATTATTTATGATTGGCGCGGTAGTATTCCCATTCGTCCACTTCTTTGCCATTGGGCAACACGCAGATGCCGTATTCGTTGCCGTCTTTATCCTTGCGGATAACCGATTTGCCACCTTGCTGTTCGCAGAACACCGAAGCAGGGTTTGCCATGCTAATGGCGTGCTCGCCGTGTTCCGCCGATTTTTTGGGGTTATCGGAACCCGCGCAAGCCGACAACGCCGCAGCGGCAACTAGGGGTAAAAACCAAGTTTTCATAATCAACACCTTTCTTTATAGTGGTTGGACAAAAAACGCGTACCTTTTAACGTTTTTCAGGCTGCCTTATCGTCTTGCTCCCATTCTTTACACCAATTTTCGTTATAATTCCCCTTTTTTACCCACCCCATAATCAACACGAAACGCAAAATCATGACTTCAAAACGCAAAATTCTCGTTACTTCCGCCCTGCCTTATGCCAACGGCGCTATTCATCTGGGGCACATGGTGGAACACATCCAAACCGATATTTGGGTGCGCTTTCAAAAATCGCGCGGACACGAATGCTACTACTGCTGCGCCGACGACACCCACGGCACACCCATCATGCTCGCCGCCGAAAAACAAGGCATCACCCCCGAAGCGCTGATAGAAAAAACCCACGCCGAGCATCTTGCCGATTTCACAGGCTTTGGCATCGGCTACGACAATTATTACAGCACCCATTCGCCCGAAAACCAAACCCTATCCGAACAAATCTACCGCAGCCTGAAAGCCAACGGCAAAATCGTCAGCAAAACCATCAACCAGCTTTTTGACCCCGAAAAGCAAATGTTCCTGCCCGACCGCTTTGTGAAAGGCGAATGCCCCAAATGCCATGCCCAAGACCAATACGGCGACAATTGCGAAGTGTGCGGCACAACGTATGCCCCCACCGAGCTGATTAAACCCTATTCCGCCGTATCAGGCGCAACGCCCGTGTTGAAAGAAACCGAACATTTCTTTTTCAAATTAAGCGATTGCGGCGACTACCTAAAACAATGGACGGCAGGCGAAACCAACGGACGCGCCCATTTGCAGCCCGAAGCCCTGAACAAAATGAACGAATGGCTCAAAGAAGGCGAGCTATCCGACTGGGATATTTCCCGCGATGCGCCGTATTTTGGCTTCCAAATCCCCGATGCGCCGAACAAATATTTTTATGTGTGGCTGGATGCGCCCGTGGGCTATATGGCATCGTTCCAAAATCTATGCGCACGCAAAGGCTTGGATTTTAACGAATTTTTTGGCAAAGACAGCCAAGCCGAGCTGTATCACTTTATCGGCAAAGATATTTTGTATTTCCACGCGCTGTTTTGGACAGCCATGCTGCAATACAGCGGGCACCGCGCCCCCAGCGGCATTTTTGCGCACGGCTTTTTAACCGTGGATGGGCAAAAAATGTCCAAATCGCGCGGCACATTTATCACCGCGCGGTCGTATTTGGAACAAGGGCTCAACCCCGAATGGATGCGCTACTACATCGCCGCCAAGCTCAACAGCAAAATTGAAGATATAGATTTGAATTTGCAAGATTTTATCGCCCGAGTAAACAGCGATTTGGTGGGCAAATATGTGAACATCGCCGCCCGCGCCGCTGGCTTTATCCACAAGCGTTTTTCAGGCTGCCTGAAAGACGTGTCGGGCAGCGAAATCGTGAAGCATTTGGCGGCGGAAAGCGAGCGCATCGCGTCGTTATACGAAGAGCGCGAATACGGCAAAGCCTTGCGCGAGATTATGATTTTGGCAGACGTGGTCAATGAGTATGTGGACGAAAACAAGCCGTGGGAGCTTGCCAAGCTGGAAGGCGCGGACAGCCGTTTGCACAAGGTGTGCAGCGAATTGATTAACGCATTCAAAATCTTAACGGTTTATCTCTCGCCTGTGCTGCCGCGCGTTGCCGAGCAAGCCGCCGAGTTTTTGGGCTTGGATAAGCTGGTGTGGGCGGATGCCAGCCGCACGCTATCGGAAAACCATGTGATTAAGCCATATCAACATTTGATGCAACGAGTAGAGGAAAAACAAGTGAACGATTTGATTGAAGCGAATAAACAAAATATCCAAGCTGCCGCGCAACCTGAAAACCAAGGGCAGCCTGAAAACGGCTACGCGCCTGTTGCGTCGCAATGCAGCTTTGACGATTTTATGAAAGTGGATATGCGCGTGGCGAAGGTGTTGAACTGCGAAGCGGTGGAAGGCAGCACTAAACTGTTGAAATTTAGCTTGGATTTTGGCTTTGAACAGCGCACCATTTTCTCGGGCATTGCCGCCAGCTATCCCAACCCTGCTGCGCTCAACGGCACGATGGTGATTGCCATTGCCAATTTTGCGCCGCGCAAGATGGCGAAATTTGGCGTATCCGAGGGGATGATTTTGAGCGCGGCGGATAAGGATGGGAAGCTGAAATTGCTGACTGTGCATGAGGGGGCGAATGTGGGGGATAAGGTTGGCTAATTGACGGCGGTTGCGTCGCCTAGACATCAAGGCAGCCTGAAAATAAATTGAAGATGTTGTTTTAGCTTCGCTGAAACTCGCTTCGCTCGTTTTCAGGCTGCCTTTTGTTTACAAGATGAGGCAGCCTGAAAACCAATCCATCCAGTAAAAAACCGTTTGGCTTAATACCAAGCGGTTTTGTTTTTTCAAGCTGCCTTTTTATATGCCTCAATCCCCCAACAACGCCCCCGCCAGCCAAAGGTTAAACCCTACGCCGATGGTTACCGTCAGCCCGAAGGCGGCAACGGCAGGCGTGCTGCTTAATGCGAGCAGGGCGAAGGAGATGGCGGTGGTGGCGGCGGCGAGCAGCATTCCGCCCAAGCGGGCGGCGGCGGTGTGTTGGGCGGTTACGGCATAGACGGCGTAGTCCGCGCCAATGGCGGAGACGAGCAGCAGCCCGAACATAGCGAACAGGCTCACAGGTATGCCGAGCCAGCCGAGCGCGGCAACGGTGCAGACGGCGGCGGTCAGCGGCACGGCAAGGATTTTGCTGCCGCGTTTTGCGCCGAACAGCCGCCACAACAGCAACCACGCCAGCGCGTAGGAGGCGAGTTTGAGCCATGCGGCTTGGTTGCGCGTGTGGTGGAACAGGTCGTTAAGATGGGCGCGTTTGTCTGCCCAGTGCGTGCCCGAAACGCTTTGCGCGGCGGCGCGGACGGCGGTTTCGTCTGTTACGCCGTTCAGGCGCACGACGGCGGCGTAGCGTCCGCGTTCCACTTCGCCCAAATACAGCGGTTGCCATGCTTGGGCAAGCTCGGTTTTCAGGCTGACTGAAAGCGTGAGCGGCGGCGTGTCGGCGGCCTGAATCAGGGCTTGGCGCAGGGTTTCGCTTGGGATACCGATGTCGGCGAGCGGCTGCCAGTTTTCAGGCTGCCCTGCGAGTTCGCGCAGGCGGTTTTGCAGTTTTTCCTGTTCGGATACGGGCATCACAAATTGGTCCAGCGACTGCGTGCTGCCGAGTTTGCCTTGCGCGATGAGCGGTTGCAGGGCGCGGTTGAGTTCGGCGTTTTTGGTCAGCAGCGCGTCTTCGCTGTCGGCTTCGGCAACGATGTAGCGGCCGCCGAAATCGGTGCCGCTCAATTCGCCGATGCGCTGCACTTGCGCCAGCATTTCGGGCGGCATATTGACCCATTGGCGGATGTCGTCGCGCCAGTCGCTGCGCCACAAGCCCGCCGCCAAGAATATACCGCCGAGCGCGAGCCAGCCGCGTTTGTGCAGACGCTTGTTCAGACGACCTTGCAGATTTAACAGCCGTTCGGTCAAATCCGTAAACGGCACGGTTTTTGCCTGATAACGGCGAAACAGCGGCGGCAGCCACAACACGGTTGCGCCGAACGCGCCCAAGAGCGCGAAGCCCGAAAACACGGCGGTTTGGCGCAACACCGTCAGCAGCGTGAACCACAGCAGCGCGTAGCCCAAAACGGTAATCGTCAGGCTTATGGCAAAGCTGGGCAAAACGTGTTTCATCGCGCTTTCAGACGACCATTTATCGTTTTCAGGCTGCCTGAACACGGACGGCGCAAGCCAGTGCAGCGGAAAATCCACCAACATGCCGACCAAACTCGTGCCAATCACAATCGTAAGAATATGCACTTCGCCGAATACCGCCAACGCCGCCGCCAACCCCGTGAGCATACCCGCCGCCAGCGGCAACGCCAGCCAAAACACGCGCGCGCTGCGGAACACCCACAGCAGCAGCGCGAACGTTGCCAGCGTGCCGACCATGCTCATGGTTCGGCTTTCCGCTTCGGCAGCGGTTTTGGACGCGGCGGCAAACAGCGCACCGCCTGCCGCCAGCGTTTCTGCGCCGTGTTTTTGCGCGATGGTGCGGCTCTCGTTGATGAGCGGCAGCAGCTTGTCGTTGCCCGAAAAATGATCGCCCGTTTTTAATTTTCCACGCAGCCACACCCACGTTTTGCCGTCCGCCTCCGTGAACAACATGCCGTTGTCCATACTCCACTGCAAACGGCTCTGCGGATTGGCCTTCGCCGCCACAAACCGCCCGAAGCCCAGCCAGTCCTGTTCCAGCGACAGGGGCGACGCGGCGGCAAACGGGTTCGCCGCATCTTCGGCGCGGGCTTGGAAATACTGCTTGGGATTGTCCGCAAGCAGCCGCGCCTGCTCCTGCGGCAGCGTCGCCAACGCCAAACGCTGCATATCGGCGCGCACGCTGTCCAAATCGGGCGTGATGCTGCTGTCCACCGCCGCAAACACGCCGCTGTCGCGCCACTGCGCCGCAATCTCGTCGGCAGCCTGAAAAGCGTGTTCCGCATTCGCGCTGCCAGCGAGCAAGACAATCTGCTCATTGAGCTGCGCTTCGCCCGCTTTATCGGCAGCAACCAGCAGCGCGTCGGGCTGCTGTTCGGCGGGAAGCAGGGCGGTGAGATCGGTTTGCAGCCAGTTTTTGTTGGTAAGGGTGTAGGCGAGGAACAGGCAGAGCAGCAGGGTGAAGAGGGTATAAAAGCGGCGGAGTAGTGGCATGGCGGGGGGTAATCAAAAAGGGGAAACGGCTTTAATCTTGTATTCAGGCAGCCTGAAAATGGTTTGCTGTGGCATGGTTGAATGATTATGCGAAAAAGCAGCCTGAAACGGGAAAACGAGGTTTCAGGCTGCCTCAATGTTGGCGGGCGGTTAGGCAGCCTGAAAATGAAATTTCCCGTTTTCAGGCTGCCTTTCGCTTGGCGGATTACTCTGCATTCTCCAACAACCAAGCCACATAGCGTGCTACGCCTTGTTCTACGGTGTAAAAATCATCGGCGTAGCCAGCGGCGCGCAGTTTCTCGGTGTCGGCTTGGGTGAACGATTGGTATTTGCCCACGAGGTCTTCGGGGAAAGGGATGTAGCGGATAAGCTGTTGTTCTACCAGTTGCGCCAGCGATAGTTTGGGCTTGCCTTCGGCGGCGCGGCAGGCGTTCACGGTGGCGGCGGCGAGGTCGTTAAACGGCTGGCTGCGCCCCGTGCCAAGGTTGAAAATGCCTGATTTTTCAAAATTGTCAAAGAAATACAGGTTCACTTTGGCGACGTCTTCCACGCTGATGAAATCGCGGCTGTGTTCGCCGTTGCCGTAGTTTTCGTATGCGCCAAACAGGTTCACAAAACCTTGGCTGCGATATTGGTTGAAATGGTGGTAGGCGACGGATGCCATGCGCCCTTTGTGCTGCTCGCGCATGCCGTACACATTGAAATAGCGGAAGCCGACAACTTGGGCGGTCAAACCTTGCGCGATGCGCCGGCGGACCACTTGGTCAAACAGAAATTTGGAATAGCCGTAAACGTTGAGCGGCTTTTCCAGCGCGCGCGCTTCGCGGAACGCTGTGCCTTTGCCGTAAACCGCTGCGCTGCTGGCGTAGAGAAACGGGATGTGTTCGTCTTGACACCAGTCCAGCAGGTCTAGGCTGTATTGGTAGTTGTTGTCCATCATGTATTTGCCGTCGTGGTTCATGGTGTCGGAACACG
>CAUVGV010000006.1:0-25792 GCA_963551505.1 uncultured Kingella sp. | reverse complement strand
TTTGTCCAATAAGAAATTTGTCCTTGGAAATAGCACCTTTTTTGTCCTATATGCCCGAAGGGTGGATGCTGCGCTGGGGTGCAGGGGCTTGCCCCTGCTCGTGGTAGGCGGCGAAACGCCTGCGCTGGCAAAAGATAGGCAATGGGCAGCCTGAAAGGGGAATGGTGGGCAAATAACGGTTTCAGGCTGCCTCTGGGAAAAAGGCAGCCTGAAAACCAAAATGGAGTGGCGATGGCTCGTCGCCAAATGACGTGTTCAACAGGGTTTCACTGGTTGGGAAAATGTCGGCGAGCCGCCGACGCTCCACGAAGGTGGGAAAATCATGATTTCAGGCTGCCTCTGGGGGCGAATATAAGGCAGCCTGAAAACGCTATTTCACGTTGTGCAACCGTTAAACAAAAATGCCTGAACGACAACGCTGGATAACAAAACCGCTTGATGCCCAAAACACCCAAGGCAGCCTGAAAACGCATTTTGCAACGTTTTCAGGCTGCCTTTATCTTGCGCAACAGCTTATTTCCCCCGCGCCAACTGTTGCGCCGCTTCCAGCGCGTAATACGTCAAAATCCCATCCGCGCCTGCGCGTTTAAAGGCGAGCAGGCTTTCCAAAATCACTTTGTTGCCGTCCAAAAAGCCGTTGTCGATGGCCGATTGCAGCATGGCGTATTCGCCCGACACTTGGTAGGCGAAAGTGGGCACGCCAAATTCGTCTTTCACGCGGCGCACCACGTCTAAATACGGCAAGCCCGGTTTCACCATCACCATATCCGCGCCCTCCATAATGTCCAACGCCACTTCGTGCAGGGCTTCGTTGCTGTTGGCGGGGTCTTGCTGATATTGTTCTTTGGACGATTTGCCCAAGTTGCCCGCGCTGCCTACTGCGTCGCGGAACGGCCCGTAGAACGCGGAGGCGTATTTGGCGGAATACGCCATGATGCGAGTGTGGATGTGCCCTGCGTTTTCTAGGGCAACGCGGATGGCAGCGATGCGCCCGTCCATCATGTCGGACGGGGCGACCACTTGCGCGCCTGCTTCGGCGTGGCTTACCGCTTGTTTCACCAACACTTCTATCGTTTCGTCGTTGAGCACATAGCCTGTGCTGTCGGTTAAGCCGTCTTGCCCGCTGAGGGTGTAGGGGTCTAGCGCGACATCGGTCATGATGCCCAGATCGGGAAATTCGCGGCGCAGGGCGCGCACGGCGGTTTGCACCAAGCCTGCGGGGTTGTAGGCTTCGCGGGCATCGGCGGTTTTGTTTTGCGTAACCACGGGAAACAGCGCGAGCATGGGAATGCCCAGTTGGCAGGCGTGTTCGGCGGTTTTGAGTAGTAAATCAATGCTTTGGCGTTTGATTTTGGGCATGGAGGCGATGGCTTCTTCGCGGTTTTGCCCTTCTAATACGAATACGGGGTAGATTAAATCGTCGGGCGTGAGCGTGTGCTCGCGCATCAGGCGGCGGCTGAAATCGTCGCGGCGCATACGGCGCATACGGCTGATGGGGGCTTGGCGGGGGGGGAAGTTCATGTGGTTTCCTTTTGTTGATTGGATTAAGGGGTGTTTCAGGCTGCCTTTGGGATATTTGCATTTGCGCTGGCAATGAATGCAGCAAATAGTTGGGTTTACGCGCTACAAGCGTGGTACGCGGCGCAACGCGTGTGCTGGCAAAAATAGAGCAAACGACGTTTCAGGCTGCCTTATGCGCTTGGGCAGCCTGAAAATTATCTAGCGTTGCCCAAATCTCGCCGCATTCGCCGCAGCCGTAAAAATCTTCAGTGTCGTTAAACACATGGCACACAATGCCATCGCAACGCGGTTCGGGGCAGGGCTGGCGAAAGCCTTCATCGGGCGGGGTAGTTAGCTTGGAGTTTTCGGCGTAGCCCGTGGTTTGGCGGCAATGTGGGCATTCAATCATTACCAACTGCAAGCCTGTGGATTGCATTCGGGTAACGAAATCTTGCGCTTCGGCGGAAAGGGTAAACGGGGCGTGGCAATGGGCGCAGATGGTGTGCATAAGGCAGCATGGAAATGGTTTGGTTTACACTTTCAGGCTGCCTATTGGGTTCGCGCTATCAGGCAGCCTGAAAACCCAAAAGCAGCCTGAAATCCGTTTCAGGCTGCCTATTGTGGCGAGATTATTTTTTCGCGGCTTCAATCTGAATATCAATGCGCACGTTTTTCGCCATGCCTTCTTTCACCAAATAATTCATGCCCCATTTGGTGCGGTCGATGGTGGTGGAAAAATCGCCGCCGCATACTTCGGTTTTCAGCATGGGGCTTTGGTAGCAGTTGAACTTGTTTGCTGTCAATTTAACGGGTTGGGTTTTGCCCAGCAGGGTTAAATTGCCTTCCACGGCAGCCAATTTTTTGCCGTTAAAATGAAATTTGGTGGACACAAAGCGCATTTCGGGGAATTTTTCTGCGTTGAACAAATCGGCAGATTGCAAGTGATGGGTAAATTCTTGCGAACCTGTTTGCAAGTTTGCCAACGGCAGGGCGATGTCAATGTTGCCTGTGCGTTTTGCCAAGTCAAATTGCATATTGCCTTTTAAGCCATAGATGCCGCCCACGTTGCTGGATGTGCCAAAGTGGTCAATGGTAAAGCGCGCGTTGGTGTGGAAGGTGTCCACTTCATAATTTGCTGCGTGTGCCGCGCCTACTGCCAAAATAGCGGCGATAAAAAGTGCTTTTTTCATGGTCTTTCCTTATGAGGAGTGGGTAAATAAAACGGTATCTTAACATAAGATAACGATTTGACTGTTTCCCAACATGAAAACCCGTTTTACGCCGTGTTAAACAATCGCTCCCCGCGCGGATATTCGCGCCACTGCGCCGATTGCGCTTGCAACGCCGTTTGCAACGATTGCGCCGCCGTTTCGGGTTTCAGGCTGCCGCAAAGAAAAATATCCACCGCCGCAAAATCGTGTTCCGCCCAAGTGTGGATGGTGATGTGCGACTCCGCCAACAGCAACACGCCTGTTACGCCGCCGCCCGCACCAAAGGTGTGAAAATGCGCCGATAAAATGGTTGCGCCCGCTTGCGTTGCCGCCTGCCGCATCGCGTGCTCCAACGCCGCCGCATCGCGCAATATCGCCGCAGGGCAGCCATACAAATCCAGCAAACCATGCGTGCTGGGGCGATAGTCGTTCATTTGTGCCCACCCGAATAGCCGCCACTGTACCCCGAGCCGCTGGGAATATAAGCGCGACTGCCCGAACGCGAGCCAGAACCCGATCCATCGCTGCCCACAATGGCATAATTGCTGAACGTGCCAAAACCAATCGCCAACAGCGCAACCCATAAATAAGTATTCCGATTCATGGCGACTCCTTCGCTGCCAAATCTTGTTCACGCGCCGCCTGCCGCAATTCCAACTGCCGCGCGTGAAATTCGCCCATGCTCTCCAAGCCGCGCAAATGCCGCGATAATTCCGTGAGCGCGCGTTCGTAAACATAACGTTTAAATTCAATCACTTCATCAATCACCGCCCAATATTCGTGCCAACGCCATCCGTCAAATTCAGGCTGCTGCGTTGCGCGCAAATGCATATCGCTATCCTGCCCCACAAAGCGCAGCAAAAACCAAATCTGCTTTTGCCCGCGGTACGAGCCGCGCCATTCGCGCCGCACCCAATTATTCGGCACATCATAGCGCAGCCAATCGCGCGTGCGCCCCAAAAGTTTAACGTGCTGCGGCAGCAAGCCCACCTCTTCAAACAGCTCGCGATACATCGCCGTTTCAGGGCTTTCCCCGGGCTTAATCCCGCCCTGCGGAAACTGCCAAGCGTGTTCGTGCACACGCTTTCCCCAAAACACACGATTATCCTGATTGAGCAAAATAATACCGACATTTGGTCGGTATCCTTCCCTATCCAGCATCGTGTTACTCCAAAAAATCAATGCCCGAATTTTCCCACAAAACCCAAAAAGCTGCCAACACGCTATAATCTGCGCCATTTGTTTAAGCAGCGGCAGACAGCGTTTCAGGCTGCCTTCAATGTTTGCACGATGCCAAAGGCAGCCTGAAAAACATAGCGCAGACCATGTTTACAAAATAGCTTGGCTTACATTCAAAGGCAGCCTGAAAACGAAAACGCAAATCTTGTTTACAAAACAGCTTGGCTTGCAACCAAAGGCAGCCTGAAAAACCATAACGCAGACTATGTTTACAAAACAGTTTAGCTTGCATTCAAAGGCAGCCTGAAAAGATAGCGTAAACCCTGTTTACAAAACAGCTTGGTTTACTCCAAAGGCAGCCTGAAACGAAGTTCAGCGTAGCTAAAACCCATCCCACGCCGCCACAAAGGACACCCCAAAATGACCGAACTCACCCAGCTCATCCAAACCGACAGCTACGGCGAAGTGCAAGAAACCCTACAATTTCTGCTAGAAGAATGCAGCCTAGACCAAGCCCCCAGCCGCGAAGAAATCGCCCAATGGCGCGACATACTCGCCACGCGCGGCGGCAAATTCCAAGCCCTCGCCCAACAATGCCAACAATTTCTCAACGAACTCGCATGACGCTCCCCAAAAACAAATGGCTCGCCGCCGCCCTATTGTGGCTCATCGCAGGCATATACAGCCTTATCTTCCGCGAAAGCAACAGCCACACCGCCCCGCCATTCCCCCATTTTGACAAAATCGCCCACGCCGCCCTGTTTTTCGCCCAAACATGGCTACTCGCCAAAGCATGGCTTGCCGAGCGCAAACGCCCGCCCATCGCCGCCCTGTTTACCTTCGCCCTATGCTACGCCATCGCCAGCGAAATCGCCCAACACCTGTTCACCCAAACCCGACAAGGCGACCCGCTGGATGCCTTTGCCGACATGATAGGCAGCAGCATCGCCCTCTATCTCGCTCACCGCGCCCATCAATACCGCCACAGGCAGCCTGAAAAGAATAATTCTGTTTAATTTCATCCGATTGTTATCTTGTGTATAGAAACCGTTTGACAAGGTAAACAAACATCCGCATAATGCGCGACTTCTTTCCCCGATAGCTCAGTCGGTAGAGCGACGGACTGTTAATCCGCAGGTCGCTGGTTCGAGCCCAGCTCGGGGAGCTAAAAAAGCCAAGTTTTTCGGAACTTGGCTTTTTGTTTATCTAAACACTCATCTCAAAATCAACGCACAAAACAAAACACCGTTTCATCACAAAACGGTGTTTTTAATAGAACCCCGCGAATGCCGTTTCGGCTGAGTCCGCTTGAACCTTGTACACAAGGTGGTCATCTCGGGTAACTTTGGGTGCAATCTAACAAGAGACCGCTCGCGCCTGTTACAACTCCCGACAACCGAGCAAACTTTATTGGTTCAAGGAAATGTGTGCCATTACGAGCACCGCAGGGAAATTTAACGGGTTCAACTTTTGCTCAGCGTTTCGTCGCAAAGCTTGATGAGTGATTGGATTTTACGTTCATACTCTTGGCTTGGCAAGGCTTCTTGTTCATATTTATTCGCCATTTTGAGCAAATCGTGTGAAAGGTTGAGCGCCGCCATAATCACCACTTTTTCGGTTTCCATATTTTGACTTGCACCTTGAATGGCAGCGATTTTTTGGTTCAACATTTCCACCGCTTTATACAAGGTTTCGCGCTCGCTGTTGGGCGTGCCAATGGTGAATTGGCGGTTGAGAATTTCAACGCTGATTTGTTCAATGCTCATGGGATGGTTTCCTCGTAATGATTTTCAAGCGCGGGCAAGCGTTCCAGCAAGGTACGGATTTTGTCGGCGTTTTCCCGCAGCAGCGCGCGATAGGCATGGTTTTGCGTGCTAAGCTGTTCTACTTGCTGTTGCAATAGATTGTTTTCGGTTTCCAAATGCGCTTTTTGTTGGTTGAACATTTGGTTGAGATCGTTCAGGCTTTTTTCGTGCTGTTCGGTTTGCAGGGCAAATTCCATGCGGAAGCGTTCGGATTCTTGCGCCAGCTGGGTGGCGAGTGCGTCTTTTTCAGCCTGCACATGATGCAGCAGGGATTTTTCTTGCGTTTCCCGTTCGGATTGGGCATCGGTGAGCGAGGCGCGCAGTTGCGCGGTTTCGTTGTCGTATTGGGCGATGCGGTGTTCGGCTTCGCTTAGTTGCGCTTGCAATTCGGCAAGTTGTTCGTTTAATGCGTGGTTGCTTTGTTGCAGGGTATTTTGCGTTTCGCTCGCTTGTTGTTTTTGCGAGGTGAGTTCTTGGCGCAAAACGAGCACGCTGTCTTCGGCGGCTTGCAGTTGCTCTTTCAGCTCTTTGAATTTGTCGCCGTGCTGTTCTTGCTCGGTAAAGCGTTCTTGCCAGTTTTTTTCTTTGTTTTGGATGGTGTTTTGCAGGAAGGAGATTTGGTCGCGCAGGTTGATGCGCTCGGTTTCCAGCAGTTTGATTTGTTGCTCTTGGAATTGCAGTTTGTGGTTGAGTTCTTCGTCGTTGGCGGTGTTGGCTTTGTTGACGGCGGCGGCGAGTTGCTCTTCCCAATGCAGCATTTGGGTGTCGTATTCTTTGCGTTCTACCACGAGCTTGGCTTTGAGCTTTTGGTTGTTGTCGTAAAGATGGTGGAGCTTGCTGGCTAGGGTTTTGATTTTGGATTCTAGGATGTCTAGGTCTTTGAGTGTGGTCATGGGATTTCCAAACGGTTTTCAGGCTGCCTAAATGAGTGGGCTAAATGAGTACAGTAAGGTGACGAGCCAACGCCGTGTGTGTGGTTTCAGTGTCTCAACCCAATGGTTCTGGGATTATTCGCTTTTGGGTTCGCGCTGCATCAGCCGTTCCATCACGTCGCTGGCGGCTAATTCGTTGCGGACGAGTTGGTAGAGCATATCGGTGATGGGCATATCAATTTGGTATTTGGCGGCGGCGTTGTGCACTTCTTCTATGGTGGGCACGCCCTCGGTAACGTGTCCGATTTCTTTGAGCACTTGGTGCAGGGTTTTGCCTTCTGCTAAGCCCAGCCCCACTTTGCGGTTGCGCGACAATGCGCCCGTGCAGGTGAGAATCAGGTCGCCCATGCCTGCCAAGCCCATCATGGTTTTGGTGTGTGCGCCCATGGCAACGGCAAGGCGGGTGATTTCGGCTAAACCGCGTGTTACCAAGGCGGCACGGGCATTTAAGCCGTAGTTCAATCCGTCGGATAAGCCTGTGGCGATTGCCATAATGTTTTTGACTGCGCCGCCCACGGATACGCCAATTACGTCGCTGTTGCCATACAGGCGCATCACGTTGGTGTTCAACGCTTGCACCAAGCCGTGTAGCCATGCTTCGTTTTCGGAGGCAAGGCACACGGCACAGGGTAGCTGTTGGGCGAGTTCTTGCGCGAAGCTGGGCCCTGATAACACGCCGATGCGTGGGTTTTCAGGCAGCACTTCTTGCACCACTTGGAAGGTAAGCAAGCCTGTGTCTAGTTCAAAGCCTTTGCAGGCAGTGAGAATGGGCAGATGCCCGCCGCCGTGTTGTTTGAGCTGCTCCACGCTAGAACGCAACCCCACCACGGGCGTTACCACCAGCACCAATTCGCTCTCGCGCAGGGCTTCGGGCATATCGGCATATACGTTTAGGTTGTCAGGCAGCCTGAAATGGGGCAGATAGCGTTCGTTTTCGCGGCTTTGCTGCATGGTTTGGGCGTGTTCGGCGTTGTGCGTCCACATGGCGATTTGGTGTCCATGTTTTGCAAAATGGATGCCAAGGGCTGTGCCCCATGCGCCTGCGCCTAAAATGGTGATGTTCATATGCTGATCCTTTGCTTGGAGTGGGCTGGCAACAACAATGCGTCCGATTCTATCATAAGATATTTATTTTTGTTTAGGTTCGTTAAGATTGATTTTCAGGCTGCCAAAGCGGGGTAGGGCAGCCTGAAAAAGGGTTTATTGGGTGATGGGGCGAATAACGTTTTCAGGCTGCCTTTGCATATTCATTAAGGCAGCCTGAAAGCCAATGGCAACTAGAATAGCCCGCTGATGCGCCCGTTTTCATCCACATCAATGCGCTCGGCGGCGGGCGATTTGGGCAGCCCCGGCATTTTCATCATCGCGCCGCACAACGCCACGATAAACCCCGCGCCTGCGGACACGGTAATCCCGCGCACGTTGATGGTGAAGCCTTCGGGCTTGCCCAGCAGCTTGGCGTTGTCGCTGAGCGAATACTGCGTTTTTGCCATGCAAATCGGCAGCTTATCCAAGCCGAGTCGTTCCAAATTGGCAATTTCGGCGGCGGCTTCGGCGCTGAATGTTACGCCTGCTGCGCCATAGATTTTGCTGGCGATGGCGTTGATTTTGTCGGCGATGCTGTCGTTGGCGTCGTATGCGAAGCGGAACGGCTCGGCGTTGGCTTCAACGGCGGCAACCACTTTGCGCGCCAAATCTTCGCCGCCCGCGCCGCCTTTTGCCCACACTTCGGCAAGCGACACGGCTGCGCCTGCTTGTTGGCACGCGGCTTCAATGGCGGCGAGTTCGGCATCGCTGTCGGAAGTGAAGCGGTTAATCGCCACCACCACAGGCAGCCTGAAAACCTGTTTCATGTTGTTGATGTGCTTGATAAGGTTGGGCAAACCGCGTTGCACGGCGGCGACGTTTTCGGCGTTTAAATCGGCTTTATCCACGCCGCCGTTGTATTTTAGGGCGCGCACGGTGGCGACGATGACGGCGCAATCGGGGCGCAAGCCTGCCAGCCGCGCTTTGATGTCGCAGAATTTTTCCGCGCCCAAATCTGCGCCAAAGCCCGCTTCGGTTACGGCAAATTCGCCCAAATGCTGCGCCAAGCGCGTTGCCAACACGGAATTGCAGCCGTGCGCGATGTTGGCAAATGGCCCGCCGTGCACCAGCGCGGGGCTGCCCGCCAGCGTTTGAACGAGATTGGGCTTGATGGCATCTTTGAGCAACGCCGCCATTGCGCCGTGGGCGTGCAAATCTTTGGCGTAAACGGGTTGATTATCAAAGGTGTAGGCAATCAGGATGTTGCCCAGCCGTTGTTTTAAATCGGTGATGTCGTTGGACAGGCAAAAAATCGCCATCACTTCGCTGGCTACGGTGATGTCAAAGCCATCGGGGCGCATCACGCCATCGGTGGGCTTGCCTAAGCCGTTGATGATGTTGCGCAATTGGCGGTCGTTCATGTCCACCACGCGCCGCCACAGCACGCGCTTGGGATCTATGCCCAGCGCGTTGCCTTGGTAGATGTGGTTATCCAGCATGGCGGCGAGCAGGTTGTTGGCTGCGCCGATGGCGTGAAAATCGCCTGTGAAGTGCAGGTTGATGTCTTCCATCGGCACAACTTGCGCATAGCCGCCGCCTGCCGCGCCGCCTTTGATGCCGAACACGGGGCCCAGCGATGGCTCGCGCATGGCAACAATGGCTGGCTTGCCGATGCGGTTGAGCGCGTCGGTGAGCCCGATGGTGAGCGTGGTTTTGCCTTCGCCTGCGGGTGTGGGGTTGATGGCGGTTACCAGTACCAATTTGCCGCGCTTGTTGGGCAGTCTGAAAGCGTCGGCAGGGTTGATTTTGGCTTTGTATTTGCCGTATTGCTCCAAATCATCGGGCGCGATGCCAAGCTGGGCGGCGATTTGGGCAATGGGTTGCAAGGTGGCGGCTTGGGCGATTTCTACATCGGTTTGCATGGCGGGATTCCTTGTGATGGGTTGTGGAGAACGGGTTGATTATACCGATAATAGGCAGCCTGAAAATAATAGGGCGTGTTGACAATCAACATTTTGGCGGCTTTTTCGCCCTAAAACGGCATCTGCTGCGTTAAAAATACTCGTCTATGGGCAGCATAGGCTCGCATTTTTGCCTTGCATCTGCCATTTTCTGACGCAAAATCCGCTTCAAAAGTTGAATGTCAACACGCCCTAGGCAGCCTGAAAAAGGGTTGGCAACGATGTTTTAGCTTTGGTTGCACGCGCTTTGTGCGTTTCAGGCTGCCTTGCATTTCGGTTATAATTGCCGCCATTTTGCAACGAGAACAATCAACATGAAAAAACCACAACGCAACGGCTACGCTCGCGTGGACCGTGTGAAAGAACAAATTATGCGCGAGCTTGCCGAGCTGATTCGCACCGAGCTGAAAGACCCGCGCGCAGGCTTCATCACGATTAACGATGTGGAAGTAACCCGCGATTACAGCCACGCCACCGTGTATTACACCGTGCTAAACGGCGAGCGCGAAGCGAGCGCGCAGGCGTTGGAACACGCCAAAGGCTTTTTGCGCAGCGAATTGTCGCGCCGCATCACCGTGTTTCGCGTGCCCGAACTGCATTTCAAATACGACGAATCGCTGGAACGCGGCATGAATTTGGACAACCTGATTGCCCAAGCCGCCGCAGAACCCAAAGTGCAGGACTGACTTTCAGGCTGCCCGTTCGTCTTTCCGCCAATCCCAACTGTTGAAAATAAATCATGAACCAACCTGTTTCCTCAAAAATTCTCCGTATCGGTATAGTCGGTTTCAGTCGTAACCAATTCGATAAGGCTCAGGCGCGCTCTGTTTTGTCCGAGCAATACGAAAATCTTAAAAATGAATTCGGATACGTGGAAATCGTCAGTGGCTACACTAATAGCGGCGTACCCAAAATTGCCTATGAATTGGCAGGCCGATTCGGTTTCCGTACTATAGGATTTTCAGCTCGTCAGGCACTGAAAGTGAGATGCGGTCTGTATCCCGTTGATGATGTCAGATTGGTCGGCAGCCGTTTCGGTGATGAGAGTGAAGCCTTTGTCCGCTATATAGACCGCCTTATCCGTGTTGGCGGCGGACCGCAAAGTCGGCACGAAGTAGGACTGTTCAAACAATTGAAGCCTGAAAACCAAACCACACCCAATCTGTACGAATTTGAAGTGGACTGGTTCGGCAGATGATTGGATCGTTTCCGATTTCCCACATTTTCAGGCTGCTTTACCGCAGACACTTTCAAAACCATATCAAAAGCCCCCTTCAGACAACCCTGAGCAATTATTACGAGCCTTCCATGCAAAACAACGCCACCCAAATCGCCGAACGCGGCATCGCCGCCATTCAATCCGCAGAAAACACCCAAGCCCTAGAACTCATCAAAGCGCAGTATTTAGGCAAAACAGGCGAACTCAACGCCCTGCTCAAACAACTGGGCGCGTTATCCGTTGAAGAGAAAAAAACCGTAGGCGCACACATCAACGAATGCAAAACCCGTTTTCAGGCTGCCTACGATGCCAAACGCGCCGCCTTTGCCGCCGCAGAATTGCAGCAAAAACTCGCCGCCGAAGCCCTAGACGTAACCCTGCCATCGCGCGGGCAATCCGCAGGCGGCTTGCACCCCGTAACGCTCACCTTGCAGCGCGTGGTGGAGCTGTTTCACGGCATGGGCTTTGACGTGGCAGACGGCCCCGAAATTGAAGACGATTTCCACAATTTCCAAGCGCTGAACATTCCGCAAAACCACCCTGCCCGCGCCATGCAAGACACGTTCTACACCGAAGGCGGCAACGTGCTGCGCACCCACACCTCGCCCATTCAAATCCGCTATATGCTGGACAAGAAAAACCCGCCCATCCGCATCATCGCCCCTGGGCGCGTGTACCGCGTGGACAGCGATGCCACGCACTCGCCCATGTTCCACCAATGCGAGGGCTTGTGGGTGGAAGAAGGCGTGAGCTTTGCCGATTTGAAAGCCGTGTTCACCGATTTTATCCGCCGCTTTTTTGAGCGCGACGATTTACAAGTGCGCTTCCGCCCGTCATTCTTTCCGTTCACCGAGCCGTCTGCCGAAATTGACATCATGGGCGACAACGGCAAATGGCTGGAAGTGGGCGGCTGCGGCATGGTGCACCCGAACGTGTTGAAGAATGTGAACATTGACCCCGAGCAATACACGGGTTTTGCCTTTGGCATTGGGCTGGATAGATTTGCCATGCTGCGCTATGGCGTGAACGATTTGCGGCTGTTTTTTGATAATGATTTGGGGTTTTTGGGGCAATTTGCCGCGTAGATTTGCCGCCCAGCGCATCACACAAGGAGCAAGATAATGAGCCAAATTATGTATCAATTTCCCATCAATGATGCGCTGTATCGCGATTTTTTGGCGATTGCAAAACAGCTTAATCGCAACGATACCCAGCTGATGCGCGAATTGATGGCGGATTTTGTGCGCCAGCAAACCGCACCGCAAACGCAAAGCATTGCGCAAGTGTTGGGCGGGCGGCATGAGACGGCGGATATTGAGTTTGAATTTGGGCGCGATGGGAGCGTGTTTCGCGTGGCGGAGTGGGAATAATGTTGTTGGACACCAATATTTTGTCGGAATTGCGTAAACTGAACTCGGATAAAATTCATCCCTCCGTGCAAAAATGGGCGGAAACAACGCCTTTTTCGCAATCTTATATCAGCGCAATCAGCCTAACTGAAATCAAAATGGGCATTTTATCGCTGGCACGAAAAGACCCAACGCAAGCCAATCGCTTAAAGCTGTGGTTTGAAAATGTGATTTTGCAGGATTATCAAGCGCGTATTCTGCCTGTGGATAAAGCTGTTGCATTGCAGTGCGCCAGTTTGCATATTCCTGATAAAAAACCTATTAACGATGCTTTTATTGCTGCCACAGCTTTGGTGCATGATTTGGTATTGGTTACGCGCAATGTGAAAGATTTTGAACAAATGGGTGTGAGATTGCTCAATCCGTTTGATTGTTAGGCAGCCTGAAAATAAATAATCGTATGCAAACCAAGCTATTACCCAAAATGTATATCGCCGTGCGCGATGATGTGCCCGACCATATTGTGCCCACTTTGGTGGCACACGCGGTGTTGGCGACGCATTTGCAGGCGGAAACGCTGTGTGCGGATTTGGCTTTGTATCAGGAATGGTTGCAGCATTCGTTTCGCAAGGTGGTTTTGCGCGTGAACGAGAAAGAGTTTAACAAAATCAAATTGTTGAATTGCCATTTGGCGTTTGAAAGCACGGTGTTATCGGGTGAACAATGCTGCGCGGTGGTGTATCCGTTGCTGGATGTGCCGAATGTGTTGAAGTTTGGCAAGCTGTGGCAGCCCAAAGCGGCTGTTTGATTTTCAGGCTGCCTTTGTTGTGTGAACAGAGGCAGCCTGAAACCTATCCGCGCTGTTTCCATTTCGCCAGCGCGGTTGCGCTGAGCAGCATGGCGATGCACACCAGCGAGATGATGATGACCAGCTTGTTTGCCAGCGCGTCGTCGCCCGCCTGCACGGCTTCATACACGGCGATGGAAAGGGTTTGCGTTTCGTTGGGGATGCTGCCCGCCACCATCAGCGTTGCGCCAAATTCGCCCAGCGCGCGGGCAAAGGCGAGCAGCACGCCTGCGAGGATGCCGCGCCATGCAAGCGGCAGGGTTACGTTGAAAAAGATTTGGCGGCGCGATGCGCCAAACACGGTCGCCATTTTTTCCAGATTGGGGGCGATGTCTTCAAACGCGGCGCGGGCGGGCTTGGTAATCAGCGGAAAGGTTACCACCACGGCAGCAATCACCGCGCCTTGCCATGTGAAAATGAGATTGATGCCGAAGGTGTCGCCCAGCCATTTGCCGATGATGCCCTGCTTGCCGAGCAAAACCAGCAAGTAATAGCCCAGCACGGTGGGCGGCAGCACCATGGGCAGCACGAGGATGGTGTCCAGCAGTTCGCGCCCGATGAAGCGTTTGCGGGCGAGCAAGTAGCCGGCAAACGTGCCGAGGACGAGATTGATGGCGGTGGCGATGAGGGCGACTTTGAGTGATAGATAGAGGGCGGGGAGGATGTCGGGCATGGTGGGCAGCCTGAAAATGGGTGTGGAAGAGGGTAACAATAGGCAGCCTGAAAACGAGTGCATCAACGTTTTCAGGCTGCCTTTTATGCTGCAAACGGTTTATTTTGCTGCGCTAAACCCATAGCGGCGCAACACGGTTTGCCCGTCGGCAGACAGCACATAGTTTACAAAGCGTTGCGCTTCGTTGGCGGCTTTGTTGCTTTGGGTGAGCGCGATGGGGTAGGCGACGGGTTTTTCGGTGGGGATGGTGGCAACGATGTTGACGGCGTGGGATTTGAGCGCGGCATCGGTGCGATACACGAAGCCTGCTTCGGTTTCGCTGCGGATAACGTAGTCCAAGGCTTGGCGCACGTTTTGCGTTTGCACGATTTTGGGTTGCAGGCTGCTCCATAGCTTTTGTTTTTCCAGCGCGGCTTGGGTGTACGCGCCTGCCGGCACGCTGGCGGGGTTGCCCACGGCAATGCGTTTTACGCCGCTTTGCAGCAAATCTTTGGGTTTGGCGATTTTCAGGCTGCTGTTTTTGGGGGTAATCAACACCAGAGAATTCAGCGCGAAGGTTTTGCGGGTATTGCTTTGGATTAGATTTTGCGCGGCGGCTTTGTCCATGGTGGCAAGGTCTGCGGTGGCAAGCACGTCCACAGGCGCGCCTTGGGCAAGCTGTTGCAGCAGCGTACCTGATGCGGCGGTGTTGAGCTTAATTTTGGCATCGGGGTGTTGTTTTTCGTATTGGCGCGCGATGTCGGTGAACGCTTCTTTGAGGCTGGCGGCGGCGGAGACGGTGATGTCTTCGGCTTGGGCGAATGCGCTGGCAGCGAGCAGTAGGGCGGCGATTAGGGATTTTTTCATGGTTTGTCTTTCTGTGTGATTAGCTCATGAGCTAGTTCGTTTTGGGGAAAAGGGCGTAGCGTAGTGCAAAGGTGGGGGGCTTGAGTATTGGTGGAATGGGGGAGGAGGTGGGCTAGTTCTTTTGGATTAGGTGGGTAGGGGTTAGGCAGCCTGAAATGAAGTTTGGGGTCGCTAAAATTGGTTTGGGCTGAAATGTGCGTTGTACTGCATATCACGCTTTGGGTTACTGCTTTGTGGTTAGCGTTGGGTGTAGTTTTAACCATGCGTCTCATGCCGACAGGGCACTTACTTTTCTTTGCTTCGCCAAAGAATGAGAACCTGCATTCGCTATCTGCACGGCTGCTTTTGCATTCATTGAACACGAATACAAAATCCGCTCGCGCAGATAACGAATATAGGTTCTGGCAAAAGAAAGGCGACCCCGACGTGCAGGTCTGCTTCGCAGACTTCCCTCACTGCGCATCCTTTTTTCGGCGCGTGCGAACTAGCCGCGCTGTGTGCGTCGTCGGACAAGCGCACGCTTTTTCCCGAAAAAAGAATGCTGCGTTCGGCTGGGCGTAGGGGAGGAGGCAGTAGCATTAACATTTGTGAAGCGTTAGGCAGCCTGAAAGGCAATCTATCCAGTAAAAAACTGCATGGTAGAACACCAAGCGGTTTTGTTTTTCAGGCTGCCTTTGGGTCGGCTAGCAAGGGTGGGGCTACGCTGGGGTGCAGGGGCTTGCCCCTGCTCGTGGTAGGCGGCGAAACGCCTGCTCTGGCAAAAGATAAAGCATGCTTTGAGGCAGCCTGAAAATGGTTAAGGAGAAAATGGACAAGGGTAAATTGAGGGGATGCGTGAACGGCGTGCGCAGCAAGCTGCACAGCCTACGATTGGGGTTTCAGGCTGCCTCGCTGCGCTTGTTTACAAAATCGCGAGCATGGTTTGGCTGGCTAGAAACACGGCGGTGATGCGCTGCCCTGCGCAGATGTCTAGGCTTTCGCTGCTGTTGAGCGTGATGGCGGCGGCGAGGGTGAAGCCGTCGTCGGTGCGCAGGCGCACGATGTTGTTCACCGCGCCTTGTTCTATGGCTTCTACGCGGGCTTCTAGGCTGTTTTCGGCGGACAGGCGCAGCGGGTGGATTTCGGTGAACAGGGTGATGGCGTTGGCTTTGAACAGCACCACGGCATTTTGCCCGATTTGTGGTTTCAGGCTGCGATAGGCGGGCGGGCTGATGTGGCTGTACACCAGATGCTTGCCGCATTGCACGGCGATGCTGTGGCAGCCTGAAAAGTCTTCTATGCTGTGAATAATGCCGGTGAGTTGGTTGCGGGCGCTGCTTTTCATGGGTTTCCTTGTGGATGGGTGGGTTTCAGGCTGCTTTGTTGCGTGACTGAGGCAGCCTGAAAATGGGGGGAATGGTGTTTGGCGATTATTTGGCGATGAGCTGTTCTCGCTTTATCTGCGTTTTCAGGCTGCCTTACCGCGCATCAGGAGGCAGCCTGAAAAGCCGTCAAGCCGTTTCAGACTGCCTCTGCCCGCTCAAACACGCCAATCGCTTCCACATGGCTGGTCTGCGGAAACAAATTCATCATCCCCGCCGTGGCAAAGCGATAGCCTTTGCTCGCCAACACCGCCGCATCCCGCGCCAGCGTGGCGGGGTTGCACGAAATATACACAATCCGCTGCGGCAAAAACGGCGCGTACAAGGCTTGCACCACGGCATAAGCCCCCGCGCGGGGCGGGTCAAGCAGCATCTTGTCAAACCGCCCCAGCGCGGCAAGGGTGTCGGGCGTGGTGGTAAACAAATCGGCGCTGGCAAATTGCGCATTGGGCAAACCATTGGCGCGGGCGTTGGCAATCGCGCGTTGAGCGAGGGCTGCGCTGCCTTCAATGCCGACCACTTCGGCGGCGCGCTTTGCCAGCGGCAGCGTGAAATTGCCCAGCCCGCAAAACAAATCCGCCACGCGCTCATGCGGCTGCGGGTCAAGATAACGCACCGCCCGCGCCACCATAATCTCGTTTAGCGGCAGATTGATTTGGGTGAAATCGCCCAGTTGAAATGGCATGGTTAAGCCAAATTCAGGCAGCCTGAACGCCAGCGGCGGCGCATCTTGTGGCGACACGGCTTGCGGCTTCGCGCTGCCAACTTGCTGCCACACCTGCCAAATCTGCTTACCGCCCTCGGCGCGATTGAGGCAGCCTGAAAGCGCACGCAACACGTTTTCAGGCTGCCTTTTATGGCTGATGATGTTCACCGCGGTAACGCCCTCGCCCACGCTGATTTCCACGCTGCGAATGCCCACTTTGGGCTGCTGGCGGGTCATATTTTGCAACGCATCGCGGATGATATTCAGGCAGCCTGAAACGTGCTCGGGCAGCAGTAAACATTGGTTTATATTCACAATTTTGTGGCTGCGCTTGGCTTGGTAGCCCAAGATAATTTTACCGTTCGCGCTGGTGTGCACTGCCAAGCGCGTGCGGCTGCGATAATGCCACGGCGTGCCGTAAACAGGCGGCAGCAGGCTTTCAGGCTGCACCTTGCCAATGCGTTGCAACTGCTCTTCAAACACGCGCTGCTTCATGGCAACTTGCGCCGTAAATTCAACGTGCTGCATCGCGCAGCCGCCGCAGTCGCCATAATGCGGGCAAGCGGGCGTGCGCCGATAGGGCGAGGGCTGGACAATTTGCTCAACTTGTGCTTCGGCAAAATGGGCTTTGTCTTGCGTGATGCGAATCTGTGCGATTTCTTGCGGCAGTGCGTTGTTTACAAAGATGGTTTTGCCGTTGAGCTTGGCAACGCCGCGCGATTCATAATCTAAAGAAGTGATGTAGGCAGGGTTCATGGTGATGTGAAATGTTGTGTTGCTGCAACAATTAAAATTGTTCACTAATATAAACGCTTATTTTCGCATAAAACTGCGCCTAACTAGCGTATCATGGCGAACTCTTTTGTTTGTACATTTCATCATTTTTATATATGAATAAATACGCTTTACTGAGCTTGGGCGCCATCGCGCTCGCATCTCCCGCCTTTGCGGCGCAAACCATTCCCGTGCCCGATGTTTCGCCCGCCGCCGAGGGCTATCAAGTGGTGATTAACATCCCGCAACAACGCCTGTTTTTGTTTAAAGACGGCAGCCTGAAAAAGGTTTATCCCGTAGGCGTGGGCAAAGCGATGTCGCAAACCAATATTGGCGAACACAAAATTGGCGCAAAAGCGTTTAACCCCACTTGGCACATCCCGCTTTCCATCCAAAAAGAACGCGGCGACGGCGTGAAATCGGTGCCGCCCGGCCCGAAAAACCCGCTTGGCCCTGTGTTTGTGCGCTTGGGCAACCCACGGCTGGGCTTGGGCATCCACGGCACCAGCAACCCCGCCAGCGTGCCGGGGGTGGTGAGCCACGGCTGCGTGCGCATGAAATCGCCCGATGCGCTGGAATTTGCCAAAACCATCCACACAGGCTCGCCCGCCACCGTGAGCTACGAGCGCATTGCCTTGAACCAAGACGATGCGGGCAATTTGTGGCTGGCGGTGTTCCGAGACCCGTATAAAAAAGGCGCGTTGAAAACCAGCACGCTAAAACAAAGCATCGCCGCTTGGGGCGAGGCAAACAACCGCACCATCAGCACTGCCAAAATTGACGCGGTGATTAAGGCGCAGGCGGCAAAACCCGTTTGCTTGACTTGCTCGGCAAAAGGCGCGCGCATTCAGGGCGATTTAACTTCTATCGCATGGAAAAGCGGCTCGGCTGATTTGACTGAGCCTTATGGTGGTATGTCGGTGCGCCCTGATGAGCAGCAGGATGAAGTGTTGCCAGAGGGCAGCGAAATTGAAGTGGATGCTTCGGATAACGAAAAAATCAACAATTTCAAAGGGGCTTCCGTGTTTGACGATGTGGGCGCGGTTTCTTTGAAGGCGTTGGAGCAGTAAGCATAAGTGAACAAATAAGGCAGCCTGAAAACGTATAGATGCGTTTTCAGGCTGCTTTTTATGCTGCGCGAATGCTTGTAAACAAGGGGCGTTAATTCAGCCCATTCCAGCCGTTTTCTTGCAGCACTTTGTGCCATTGGGCGCGGCGTTCTTGTTCGGCGGGGGGTGGGCTGCTGGGGTTGCTGGGCAAGAGTTGGATGATGATGTTGTGGTGGGTGGCTTGGGCAAGCTGGGCGATTTGGCGCACGATGCCGCGGTCGGGGGTTTGCTGGGCGCGGATGCCTATTAGCAGTTGCACGGGCTGGGCGGCGAGTTCGGTAATCAGGTCGGCGAGCTGGGCGCGCTCAACGATGCTGCCTTTGTTTGCCCAATCTTGCCCGAGGATGTGGCTGTGCCAGTTGTCGGGGGCGTTGGGGGCTTCTAGCAAAATCGCCCAATGCGCGCCTGTGTGGTTGAGCGGGATTTTGCTGGGGGCGATGATGGGGCGGTCGGGTTGGTAGTCGCTGGCATCGTCAATAATTTGCTGTTGCCATTTTTGGATGATGTTTTGGTAGTAAGGCAGGGCAAGGTTGAGCGTGAGGCGGTGGCGGCGGCTTTGTTGCCAGCAAATCAGCCATGCAATCAGGCGGGGGGCGATGCCGTAGCAGAGGATGCTGCCCAGCAGCAGGATGCCCCATGCGGCGGCGTGTTCGCTGTGGTAGTGGTTGCGGGCGGCGGCGATGATGTCGGGCGTGGGGGTGGGAAAGCCGAGTTGGGCGGGCAGCCAGGCGAGTGCGTGGATGATTTGGGCGAAGTGTTGGTCGGAAAGCAGGGTGCTTTGCCAGTTGAATTGGTATTGGCGCACGGTGAGCAGCATTAGGCTGGCGGTGAACATTCCTGCTAGTCCGCATAGGGCGAGCTGGTGGCTGATGCGCCCGCGTATCCAGCGAAAGGGGGGCTGGGCAGCGGTTTGCGCGTCGTGTTCCAGCAGGGCTTGGTGGATGGGGTCTTTCAGGCTGCCTGTGAGCCAAAGGGGGATGCTGGTGGGGGCGCGGTATTTTTGCGTTAGGCTTATCAGCCAGATAATCAGCATCAGGCTGTTGCCGCCGAGTATGCCGACTAGGATGAGCATGAAATTCAGGCTGCTTTGTTGCATCAGTTGGTATGTGCCGAGCAGCCCGATGATGAACCATGCTGCGCAGGCAACGCGGCGGGCGAAGCGCAGGCGTTGCTGATACTGGGCGAGACGCTGGGCGATGGTTTGGTCGCGGTCTATCAGTTGGGCGCGGCGGTGGAGCTTGGCTTCGGGCGTACCATCGGCTTGGCGCAGGATTTCGGTGATGGATGCGGGGTCGCTGGGGAAAATGTAGCCGCGCTGTTCCAGCAGGCGGATGAGTTCGGTGTGGTGATAGGGCATTTTCAGGCTGCCTTACGCGCGAGATTTTAAAACTGGGAACATTGGCTTAATGGCGCGCGGCTTTGGTTGATGATGCGCCCGTTGAGCATGAAAATGGCGCGCATTTCGGTGATGCCGAGCGCTTCAAGCATGGGGCGGGCGACTGAGTCGTTGCAAGAATTTCTCATGGCGCGTTGCAAAACGGATTGGAGTCCAGCTGTGCCTTCGGGCGATTGTAGCTGTTTGATATTGATTTTGTTTGCAAGCTCGGGGCGGATGGTGAGTGTGTAATCCAATGCGCGGCTGCTGGGATAGCGGTGGCTTATTTTGATGCTGGCAAAAACTTCGGTTTGGTAATCGGCAAGTTTGGCATTGGTGTCTTGCACCAATAGGTCAAGCATTTTTATTTTTTGCTGTGTCGTGGCGCTTTGGATAAAGCGGGTCATTTCGGCTGATTTGTCGCTTGGTTTGGCGGACGCTTGCATGTAAACAGGATAGGCGAACAAGCTGGCGACGAGCAAGAGAGCAGGGATAAGACGTTTCATGGCGAGAACTTTCGTTGAGATGAAGAAAAACGGTTTTAGCTTTGCAGAAGCTCGTAAACTCGCTTTCAGGCTGCCTTGGTCGGCTTAGGCAGCCTGAAAAAGATGTTGGCTTAATAGCGCGCAAAGCTGTTGCAAATAATGCGCGTCGGTTTCGTCGAACGCCGCCAGCTCGGTGTGGTCGATGTCCAACACGCCGGCCACTTCGCCCGCCGCGTTGTGCAGAGGGACGACAATTTCGGATTGCAATTGGCTGGAACAGGCGATGTGGTCGGGATGTTGGTTCACATCGGGCACCACCAGCGTTTGGTTTTGCGCCCATGCTTGCCCGCATACGCCGCGCCCTTTTTGAATGCGCGTGCAGGCGAGCGGGCCTTGAAACGGCGCGAGTATCAGCTCGCTGCGGCTGTCGTTCACCAAATAAAAGCCCACCCAAAACCAATTGAACTGTTCTTTTAACACGGCGCACACGTTGGCAAGCGTGGCGATGGGAATATCGGCATCGGCGGCAATCAGGGCTTGAAGCTGGGGGAGGAGTTGTTGGTATTGTTCGGCTTTGCTGGCGGCGGTGGTTTGAATGGGGTGCATGGCGGGTTCCTTTGTGGAGAATGGGGAAGAAAGGGGTTTGGTGGAGGCAGCCTGAAAACGCAAAATCTCGTTTTCAGGCTACCTAAATGGCAAGGGCGATTAGTGCACGCCTATATTTTTCAATGCCTCCAAGCCAGCGCGTGCGGCTGCTTTGGCTTCGGCATTGTCTGGCGTATCAGGCTGTGCCAACACTTTTTGCCACCATGCTTTGGCTTGCTGGTCATCTTGCGGCACGCCCAAGCCGTTGTAATACATCACGCCCAAATTGTATTGCGCCACAGCGTGTCCCTGATTGGCGGCTTTTTGATACCACTGCGCCGCTTGTTGCTCATCTTGCGCCACGCCTTGCCCTTGGCGATACCTATTGCCCAAAGCGTATTGCGATTTCACGTCGCCCAAATTAGCGGCTTGTTGAAACCATGCCATCGCTTGCTTATTGTCTTGCGGCACGCCCCGTCCCTCGTCATACATCATGCCTAAATTGTATTGCGCCTGCGTATCCCCTTGATTGGCTGCTTTCAAATACCACGCCATCGCTTGTTTAGCATCCTGCGCCACGCCTTGACCATTGTCATACATCGCCCCCAAATTGAATTGAGCCGCAGCAAATCCCTGATTGGCTGCCTTTTGATACCACGCAAAGGCTTGTTTGCTATCTTGTTTTACCCCTTTTCCGTTTTCATACATCGCGCCCAAATTATATTGCGCCTGCGCATAGCCTTGGTTTGCCGCTTTTTGATACCACGCCACGGCTTGCTGATTATCCTGCGCCACGCCTAGACCGTCTTCATAAAACCAGCCCAAAGTGTATTGCGATTCTGCATCGCCTTGTTGCGCAAGCTGCTGAAAGAGTTGAAAGGCTTGATTGTGATTGCCCGCTTGATAAGTGGCGATTGCTTGCTGAAATTGCGCATCGCGATTCGCCAATGCAGGCGTAGAAAAAATGGAAAGCAGTACCGCCAAAGCAGCACTCAATTTTGTTTTGAAATGACGGAAAATAGACATAATTTTTCTTTCTTTGCTAACAAAATCAGGCGACACTAGCCGCCATTGGGTTCAAAAATACAGCGATTGCCAAGCATGGCAAATTCTAACCATTTCTTTACACTTGCTTCAACTGCATCAAAATAGTTTGATTGATATTGCAAAGGCAGCCTGAAAAGCCAAATGGGTTTTCAGGCTGCCTATTTCTTTATTGCGATTTATCTCAACTCAATCAAAACGACACTTTCAGGCTGCCGTAAAACGCGCGGCCAGGTTCGTTATAGGTTTGTGCGCTGCTGTTATTTGAGCTGCGATACAGTTTTTTGTTAAACAAATTGTTCACGCCCAAGCGCAGGTTTACATGGTTGTTGAAGCGATAGCCTGCGCTGATGCCCACCAAGCCATACGGTTTCACCGTTTGCCCTGATAAGCCTGTGTTGCGCTCGGCGTTGTTCAAAATCACGGTGCGCGGTTTTTGTTTGCCGTAGTAGGTAACGTTTAACGCTGCGTCAAATTTCTCGTTTGGCTGCCAATTCAAGCTGCTGTTGATGGTGAATTTGGGGGTAACGGAAAGCGGGTTGCCTGTGTCTTTGTTGATGGATTTGTGCATATAGGTGAAATTAGTCGTCCATTTGAGCGTTTGGTGCAATGGCACGGTCAAATTGCCTTCCACGCCTTCCACCACGGCTTTTTTGGCGTTGGTCCATTGGTACATATAATTGCCCAATTGGCTCAGCGCCACTGCTTTTTCGCCTGCCACAATCTTGTTGCGGTAGTCATTGTGGAAATACGCCATAGACGCTTGGAAGCCGCCTTGTGTAAATTCAAAGCCCAGTTCTTTGTTGATGCTGGTTTCGGGTTTCAGGCTGCTGTTGCCCATCAAATAGCAGCGGATGGAAGCGGGCGTGCCTGCCGCGCAGCCTTGCCCGCGGGTGTACAAAATATAGTTGGGATTGCTTTGGTAGAGATTGGGCGATTTATACGCGCGGGCAACGCCGCCTTTAATCGTCCAGCCGCTGTTGCCCAGCGTTTGCACAAAGTTCAGCGCGGGGCTCCAATTGTTGCCTGATACGCTGTTGTGATCAAAGCGCAGCGCGGGGATAAGCTGCGTGCCGTTGCCTAGGCGGTAGTGGTCTTCCAGATAAAAGGCGAAATTGCTTTGGCTGGTTTTGCTGCTGCGCCCTGTGCCAACGCCAGCGAAGCGGTCGGTTTTGCCTTGGTCGGAGAAGCCTTGCACCATAGAGCCTTTGTCGTTTAGGCGGTCGTGGTTGTATTCCGTGCCGATGGTGAGAACGTGGTCGCCGCCCAGTTTAAACGGGATATTGGCTTCGCCAAACAGGCGGCGGGTGTTGAGCGTGCTGTCGGTAAACGTTTTGGGCGATTGGTATTGCCCTTCGGGGCCGCCCATTAAGCCTTCTACCAAGTGATGATTTTCGGTGCGGTCAAGCTGTGCCACAACTTTGGTGTCGCCCCAGCTCCAATAGCCTTCGTGGGTGAGCGCGTTGCTGATGCGAGTTAAACGCGCGGTTTCCGAGCCGTATAGCGATTGCGTGAAGGCGTTGGGGTTGTTGTTTTGGTTGTCGCCCGCGTAGATATTGCCTTGGCGGCTGTATGAGCTATCCAGCGTGAGCGTTTGCTCGGGCGTGATGCGCCATGCCACGCGCGCGGCGATGTCGCGGTTTTTCACGCCATCGCGCCCTGCGCCCATGCTGGTGCTGGTTACGGTGCGACCGCCACGGCGGGTGGTGGTTACGGTGGTGGGGTTGATGTCGGCGGCATCGGCATCGGTTTTATTCAGGCTGCCGTAGATGCGAATGCCGAGCTTGTCTTGGATAATCGGCCCGCTCACTTTAGAGCCGATGCGGTTGGTTTTGCCTTCTTTGCTGTCTTGCGGCTGATTGGTGTAGAAATCCAACGCGCCGTGCCATTCGTTGCTCACTTTTTTGGTAACGATATTGACCACGCCGCCCGCCGCGCCCGAACCATACCGCGCTGCGGCAGGCCCGCGCAATACGCTAATGGATTCAATGTCTTCCACGGGCACCCAGTTGCTATCGCCGCGCGTGTTGCGCTCGCCGCGCCAACTGTATCGCTCGGCGTTGCGCGAGGTTACGGGGCGGCCGTCAATCAAAATCAATGTGTTTTCGGGGCCCATGCCGCGAATGTCTATTTGGCGTTTGTTGCCGCGCTCGCCTGATGCGGTGTTGCCCGTTAAATTGACCCCCGGCATGGTGCGCACGATGTCGGAAATGTCGTTGACGGCGGGGCGGTGTTCCAAATCTTTGGCGGTGATTTTGGATACGCCCAGCGATTGTTGCAGCTGGCGTTCGGCGGTTACATACACGGTTTGCAGTTCGCCGCCGTCTTGCGCGGCTGCGGTGTCGTCTGCTTGGGCAAATGCGCTGGCTAGGGCAAGTGGCAGCACGGCGAGGGTAAAGCGGGTTTTCATTTGGCTATTTCCTTTGAGATGCGTGTTTACAAAAATGCGCGAAATGTTAAAAGGCGTGAATCATAGCGTTTTGCGCTTATCCAGACAAGGCTAATGATAAAAATTATTATTTGTATGAAAAGGATGTGGGTTAGGCACAACGCGGACATAAAAAGGCAGCCTGAAAATGGGTTTTCTCCTTTTTCAGGCTGCTTTTTGCGCGGGCGGTTACATAATCTGCCTGCTTTTGCGGATTGCGCCCGAGAGCTGCGGCTGAGGCATAAAAAGCTGCGGCGAAAACAAGGCTTCTTCTGCCAAGCCTTCGGGTGGCTGCTGGGCAGACAGCGTTGCGCGAAAATGCGCGATCAGGTCTTTGAGTATGGCTTCGTTTTCGGCGGCGGTAATATGATCAACCGTGTGTTCGGGCAGATACAGCAAATGCCCTTGCCCTTCGCAAAGGTAAACCGAATTGCGGGTTTGATACAGCCCCACGCCGAGCTTGTCCAGCAACAGCGAAGTGCGGACAACATCGCCGTTTGAAAAGCGGTGTTTGTAGTCAATTTCTACTACGCCATGCAGCAGCACGCCTGTTTTTTCGGCGTGTCCGTCGTCGTTGCGGCGGTAATAGACCGCCATCAGCCATGTGCCCAGTCGGCAATCAACGGTGATGTTTTTCAGGCTGCCGTTTGCAAAAATGGTGGCGGTGGGTGGGGGATCAGCTCTTAGCATAATGTCTCCAATGTGTGTGGCAAAGGCTTTTTCAGGCTGCCTTGCTTTGGGTTTGGCAATTTTATTTGCTTGATGTTTTTCGGGATTTTTTCTTTTTGGCGATTTCGTATTCAAAGGCTTCCACGCCGTTCAAATCAACGGTTTCGCCGCTGCTTAAAACCAGCAGGTTTTGCTGTTTGTCTATTTCTGCGAATGCGAGCCCCATGTTTTGCCATTTTTGCTTGATGGCTGCGGAGATGGTGTCTTTGCCCGTTTCCCCTTTAAACGATACGCCGCAAAATTTTCTGCCGTCTTGCAGCGTTAATTCACAATTTTCAGATAAGAAACAATAGATTCCGTCTAATTCGTTTTTCTCTAAATGGAATAATTCCTGAAAACGTTCATCAAAATAAAATTTATCGCATTGGATATATAGAAAGCCGCGCGCTATCGGTTCGCCCGGGTGGTTTCCCGGTAGGTCAATGGGATTGGCGATTTTGTCTTGGAACAATATGTCGTATGCGTTTTCTAATGTGTTGTTTGTCATGGTATTTCCGTTTTGCGGCGCAGGCGCAGGGCATACGCGTTTTGTTGTTGGATAAAGGTTTGGCAGCCTGAAACCGCCCATATTGTTTTTCAGGCTGCCTTATCATTAACGTGAGTTCGGGATAAGTCCCCCTATCCACCAATCAAAACACCCCGCCCAAA
>CAUVGV010000005.1:0-27130 GCA_963551505.1 uncultured Kingella sp. | reverse complement strand
TTGTCCAATAAGAAATTTGTCCTTGGAAATAGCACCTTTTTTGTCCTATATGCCTCAAAAAACATCATGTCCCAACCCCTGATTATTGCCCTGTCCGCAGGCGAAGCCTCGGGCGATTTGCTCGGCGCGCATCTGATTGAAGCCATCAAAAAACAACACCCCGATGCCCAATTTATCGGCATCGGCGGCGCGCGCATGATAGCCGCAGGCTGCCAAAGCCTGTTTGACCAAGAACGCCTTGCCGTGCGCGGTTATGCCGAAGTCATCAAGCGGCTGCCCGAAATCCTCAAAATCCGCCGCGAGCTGGTGGCGCAGTTGAAAAAAATCCGCCCCAATGTGTTTGTGGGCATTGACGCGCCCGATTTCAATCTGGGCGTGGCAGCGCAGCTTAAAGCGGCGGGCATCCCCACCGTGCATTATGTTTCGCCCTCAGTGTGGGCTTGGAAGCGCGAGCGCGTGAACAAGATTGTGCGGCAGGTGAACCAAGTGCTGTGCCTGTTCCCGATGGAAGCGCCGTTATACGAAGCTGCGGGCGGCAAGGCGTTGTTTGTAGGACATCCGCTGGCGCAAACGCTGCCGATGCAGGCGGATAAAGCCGCCGCGCGCGAACGCCTGAAACTGGCGGCGGATACGCCCGTGTTCGTGCTGCTGGCGGGCAGCCAAGTGAACGAAATCAACCAGATGGCGCCGATTTACTTTCGCGCGGCGCAGCTTGTTTTGCGCGAGCTGCCCAACGCGCAATTTATCTCGCCCTATCCCACCGCCGCCGCCCGCACGCGTTTGCAGCATTTTTTGGCGCAACCTGAATTTGAAAAACTACCGATTCGCCTGCAAGCGGCGCGCACCGAATTGGCTTGCGCGGCGGCGGATGCGGTGCTGGTTACCAGCGGCACGGCAACGCTGGAAGTGGCGTTGTGCAAACGCCCGATGGTCATCAGCTACAAACTTTCCGCGCTCACTTATTGGCTGGTGAAGCGCAAAATCCAAGTGCCACACGTGGGGCTGCCGAATATCCTGTTAAACAAAGCCGTTGTGCCCGAGCTGTTGCAAGCGGATGCCACGCCCGAAAAACTTGCCGCCGCGCTGCTGGATTGGTATCGGCAGCCTGAAAAAGTCGCCGCGCTGGAAGCCGACTTCGTCCATTTGCACGAAATGCTGAAACTGAACACGGACGAACTGGCGGCGGGCGCGGTGCTGGCGGAATGCCGTTAGCACGCCGTCAGGCAGCCTGAAAGCCGCATGGCAATCCGATTAACCCCGCAAACAAAAAGAAAGACCGAACCATGAAACACCCCCTGCCCTTTGCCCTTGCCATCGTTGCGAGCCTTGCCGCGCTGGGCGCAGGCATTTATTGCAAAACGCAAGGCAATGCCGCGTTTAACGCCCAATTTGGCGCCGCCGATTTTCAGGCTGCCGCACGCTGGTTTGACTACGCCATCGCCCTATTCTCGCTGGGCGGCTTGGCGGGCGCGGCGGGCAGTTGGTTTGCGCCGTTGCCCAACCCTTCTGCGCTCAAACGCATGATGGCGGTGGCGGCGTTTGTTTGCGTGTATAGCGTGATTGTGCTGCTGGTGTCATAAACAAAGGGCAGCCTGAAAACGAGCGAAGCGAGTTTCAGCAAAGCTAAAACCACCCAACCGCAGTAAAATACCCCCAGCCCACTTTCAGGCTGCCTCAAACGAAAGGAACTACTATGCAACGCAAATCCTGCCTCGCCCTTGTTGTCGCACTTGGCTTGCTAACAGGCGCACCGCTTGCCAAGGCGAAAAACAATCTGAAAAAGCCGCTGATTGAACGCATTGACGGCGCACTCGCCAAAGCCAAAAGCACGCGCGAAAGCCGCGCCCTGATCCGCGAGCAACAGCGCAAAGAGAAACAAGCAAAAGAAGCGGCAAAACAAAAAGCGCAGCCAGCCTCCGCGCCTGTTGCGCCACAACGTTAAATGGTTATTTGTATTAAAAAATAAGGTTATTAACTATACTTTAGGCAGCCTGAAAAACAAAAAATCGGCTCAAAAGCCGATTGTGTTACTATTTTTGCCACACTCTAAGCTGCTGCGTTGCCAGCCGCGTTTGCCGTTCAGGCTGCCGAATAAAAAAATCCGCATTCTTGGCGGTATCCGCATTTTTGGGCAACACCGCCAAAATTTTGCCTTCCATTTTGCCATCGCGTGTTTTCCAAGCTGCTAAAAATTGCTCACGGCTCAACGACATATTGCCCAGCGATGGGTCGGCAAGCAGCACCGTATCGCCGTTGATGCCACGCAACACCGAAAAATGGTCGTTTTTGCGGTATTTCAAATACACAATCACAGGGATTTTCAACTGCGCCAACTGCTCAAACGGCAGCGCATAACCTTTGGCTTCAAAGCCAAGCTGCGGCATCACTTGCTGCATATCTTCAAACGAAGCGCGCAGCTCCGTTTTATTCATCCGCACCAAAATTTCCTGCTCGGTTAGCTGCTGTCCGTAAAAATTGTTTAGAAGCGTGGCAATGGAAGCCGCGCCGCAAGAAAAATCCAAATTCTGCTTCACAATGCCCAAATCGCGCCGCGCTTTCCAGCTTTGCACCTGTGTTTTGCCAAAAGCAATGGGGTTTTCAAGAGAGAAAGGTTGAGCAAATGTTACGGCAGAACAGAAAAGAAAAAGCATTGCAAAATAACGCATCAGGTTTCTCCGAAAATTTCAGGCGATTTAAAATAGATTCTGTTAGAATAGGAAAAAATACATTAAGGATATTTAACATGGAAGTGAATGAAAAGGTTAAGAAATTGCGCCAGCTTAATCATCTAACCCAAGAGCAGATGGCAGAAAAACTCAATCTTTCATTTGATGGCTATCAAAAGCTGGAACGCGGCGAGCGGCAATTTGATATTAACAAGCTGGAACGCATTGCAGCCGTGTTTGGCATAACCTTACCAGAGCTTTTTGCGATAGATGAAAACAGCACCATCTGCATCATTAACGAGAAAAATCAAACCAGTAATATTTTATTTATCAGCCAAAAAACAGACCAAATCAGCCAAGTTTATAACAACAACCCAAACGATTTAATCGCAGAAAACGAAAAATTAAAGCTCACGGTGGAGCATCAAAAAAGAGAAATTGAATTATTGCGCCAATTGCTTGCTACACACAAAAACCAATCTTAGAAAATCAAATACTTGATAATTATCGAATATTTGATTTTTTTGTTTTTAGGCAGCCTGAAAACGATTAACTATTGCGAGCATGGATATTTATGCTCGCTTTTATTTGTTTGCGGTATCAGTTTAACAATAAAGGCCGCAATGATTGCTAAACATAAAAAATAGATGCCAAGAAAAGATAAGGTGTTTGCTTGTGGATAATGCCTAAAAACATAAAAAATGGCAAATAAAGCAAGGCATTGAAAAACATATCCACCAGCCATTAAGAAGTATTTAATTGGTTTTTTTATTTGCACATGGCTTTTTCTTAGGGGCTAATCTACGTCAGCCCCTAATAAATTGCGAGACCGCCTAAAAGAATGGGTTTATATAGCGCAAATATCAGCGTGATACAGGGAAGCACATGAATGACAATAAATAACGTTTTACGGTTATTTGCTTGTGCATAGCTGGCGCAAAGCGCGCAAACGTAGGCAATAGTTGGGATGGCGATTAACGAGAGAAATGAATATAAATTGCTCATAAATTAAATTTTTAAAAATGTGTTTGCTTTTTATTAATCAATACATTGCGAATTTGAAAAACATAAATAAACCAAAAGTATAACCACAACCAGCCAAATACGCTGTTCCATAATGAAAAAACAAATGGGAGCAACGGAACAAAAAAGAACAAACAATAAGAAATAGGTTTTTGGGTTTTGAAAAAAGAGTAGGCGAATCTAGACCAATAAATAGCAAGGATAGGCAGCAAGCCATAGGTGCATATTGGTACTAATAGCTCCATAAATTTCATTTCTTTTATGAATTTGCATACAAGGGAGAATATTTTATTTTTTTGCTAAAAATATAGGAAGCGTTGTAAATAAACCAGCACAAAAATCAAATGCAATTTGGATAAAAATATTGTTATTGTGTTTTATATTTAAATTTATTGCCGGAATGGATATTAAAACAAAAAACAATATGCAAGATGATAGCACGAAATGAGAGTAATATTTATCGTTGATAAATTTCAAAGCCAGCAAGAAAGCAAGTAACGCGCCTGCCATACTAGCAAAAGCACCGATTATTAGCATAACAATCAACCTCAATCTAGAAAAGTGTGGCTTTAAACAGTTTTATTATTTAAAACCACACTGTTTAGTTCATAAAATTTTTACAAACTATCTAAAAATTCCGTGTTTCTGTTAGCCCATTGGAAAAGTTGATTAGCCAAAAGATTGGCTGCTGACGCATTGTATGCCCCTGCATTGAATGCTGCAGCAGCAGTACCACTAGTTACAGCTCCAACGCTAGCAGCAAGAACAGCTCCTTTAAGTGTTGGATTATCTGCCCCTGCATAATAAAAACCTGTATTAAGAGCGCCACCAGTCATCATGGATTGGGTAACAGATAATTCAGGCAGTGTAAACGCTCCCTCCGTCTCCTTCATCTCTTTCTGCGACAACTCTTCCACCTGAACCTGCTGTTCAGGGGTGTGGTTAAACACCTGTGTTTCAAAGTTATCAGCAAAGGCTGGGGCGGCAAAAGCTGCCATTAAAATTGCTGCAATCGCTTGATTTTTCATAATAAAGCTCCTTGCGAATTTAATCGCATTATGTGATAAAAAATGGGATTCGTCAAAAAGTGCGTTGCAGGCTTAGCCGTAGGGTGCTGTTGCTTTGTCCTGATACGTTAAACCGTGCGCTTGCGCTGATTGAGGTTTCCCTGCTTATACCGTAGCCCACGCCAAAATGGGCGTAGGTGGCGGTATTTTTTGCCGCGAGCTTTTCGCCGTTTAGTCGGCTGGGCTGTTGCGCTATCCATTGCACGCCGCCTGTGATGCTGATGCGGTCGTTGGCAGCGAAGCTGATGCTGGGGTTGAGTGTGAAGTAGTTGCCTGCTTTGTATTTGCCTGCGGCGATGTTTTTGCTGCTGTTGATGTGGTATGTGCCTGTGAGCGATAGGACGATGGGGTCTATGGCTTTGTAGGTGGTTGCGCCGATTTGCCATGATTTTGCGCTGCTGGCTTTGCCATAGGATTTTTCGTAAGCGATGGTTTCGGCAAAGCCGATTAGGGCGGGGTTTTTGCCGTCTTGTTTGAAGGTGTGGCTGATGCCGAGCGAAATGTTGGATAGGTTGTCGCTGCTGTTGCTGTGGGCTGCGCCGTTGTATGTGCGGTCGTTGCGCCATAGGTAGCTGGCGTTGCCGTAGAGTTCGGTTTTGGCGGTGATGCCGTAGCGTAAGCCGAGTGTGCCGATGATGAGGTCGCTGTTGCGGCTGCCTTGTTGCAGGGCGGTGGGGACGGCGATGTAGCTGTTTGTGCCTGTTTGGATGTAGATGGGGTTGGCTATGCGGGTTTGTTCGCGCTCGATGTTGGTGTAGCTGATGCTGCTTTCTAGGCGGAGTTTGCCTTTGTCGGTGAGCAGTTCTTCTAGCGATAGGGGCAGCTCTGCGGCAGCCTGAAAAAATAGAGGGAGCAGCAATAGTGTGGATAGGTGTTTGATATTC
Organism: uncultured Kingella sp.; assembly: GCA_963551505.1. Taxonomy (GTDB): domain Bacteria; phylum Pseudomonadota; class Gammaproteobacteria; order Burkholderiales; family Neisseriaceae; genus Kingella_B. The sequence goes on along the minus strand of CAUVGV010000005.1, from coordinate 21,490 downwards.
ATGGCTTTGCGAGTGGTTGATTTTTCGCAAGCGTAGGGGATAGTGATGGTGGGTTGTAGGGACGATTTATCTGCGCTATGCGCCCAATGTGTCTGTTTTTTGCATACGGGGGCTGGGATATTTTCAGGCTGCCTTTTGCAAAGCGGGGCGCGGTTTTACAATGTGGGGCGTTGGGTTAATTTCTATAAACAGCGTTTTCAGGCTGCCTATTGCGTTGTGCGGCATCAGGCAGCCTGAAAACCCGTTCAATCTCTATCGTAAACAAAATGAGGATGTTATGTTTTGGGTGAATTTTGTGCGGCGTTGCCGTTTGTGGCTGCGCAGGCGGGCGCGGCAGGTGCGGCGGCTGTCGCGCAAATCGGTGCCGTTGTTGTATTTGCTGATTGGCTCGCTGCTGGTGGCGGGGGTGTCGATGGTTTTTGCGCGGATGGCGGAATTTGCGTTGGAGCACAATCGGCATTGGGTGAAAACTTATCCGTGGTTTGCTTGGGTGGCGTTGCCGCTGGGCTTGATGCTGATTGCTTGGCTGATGCGGCGGTTTGCGCCTTACACGGTGGGCAGCGGGATTCCGCAGGTGATTGCGTCGATTGCGCTGCCGTATGGGCGCACGAAAAAGCGGGCGGTAGGCTTTCGCGAGACGCTGTATAAAGTGCCGCTGACGTTTTTGGGGATGCTGTGCGGGGCTTCTATTGGGCGGGAGGGGCCTTCGGTGCAGGTGGGCGCGGCAGTGATGGCAAGCTGGGGGCGGTGGTGCAAGAAGCGCAATTTGGCGTTTACGGGCTTGCAGGATAATGATTTGCTGGCGGCGGGGGCGGCGGGGGGCTTGGCGGCGGCGTTTAATGCGCCGTTGGCGGGGGTGATTTTTGCGATTGAGGAGCTGGGGCGCGATGTGATGTTGCGCTGGGAGCGGCAGATTTTTATTGGGATTTTAGCGGCGGGCTTTGCGCAGGTGGCGATTATGGGCAACCACCCGTATTTCAGCAATTTTTATGCTTATGGCACGGGGGTGAAGCATTTGTGGCTGTGGGTGCTGGCGGTGGCGTTGGTGTGTGGGGTGATGGGGGGCTTGTTTAGCCGTTTGTTGTTTAAGGGGGTGGGCTGGGTGATTCCTGCGGCGGGCTGGAAGGCTTGGGTGCAGCGTCGCCCGATTTTGCTGGCGGGGCTGATGGGGCTGCTGTTGGCGGCGGTGGGAACAATCAGCGGCGGGGATTCTTATGGCACGGGCGCGGCGCAGGTGTTGGAGGCGTTGCACAATCAATATCATGCGCCGCTGGGGATGTCGCTGTGGAAATGGCTGGCGACGATTTTTTCTTATTGGGCGGGCATTCCGGGGGGGATTTTTACGCCGTGTTTAACCATTGGCGCGATGATTGGGCACGATTTGGCGCAGTTGGCGGGCTTGGGGCTGGGCGGCAATGTGTTGGTGTTGCTGGGGATGGTGGCGTTTTTGTCGGGGGCAACGCAATCGCCGCTGACGGCGAGCGTGGTGGTGATGGAGATGACGGGCAGCCAGCAGCTTTTGGTGTGGATGCTGATGGGGGGCTTGGTGGCGACGGCGGTGTCGCGGCAGTTTTCGCCCAAGCCGTTTTATCATGCGGCGGCGGCGCGGTTTCGGCAAAGGATTGCGGAGGAGTGCAAGATGGAGTAAAGGCAGCCTGAAAATGGGTTTTCTATTTTCAGGCTGCCTGTTGGTTTATCTGAAAGGCAGCCTGAAATTTGGGATGGAGTGCGATGGTTTGTTGCTAGATGGCGTATTGGGGTAAGGTTTTACGGTTGGTAAGAATACATTGGCGAGTTGCTGATGCGCCATTGTACTTTTCGTTTCAGGCTGCCTCAAATTATCAAAATCAAAGGCAGCCTGAAACCATTTTCCAGTTTTCAGGCTGCCTTTGCCCCCATACAATCATCATCCCCAAACACCCCAAAAGCAGCCTGAAAATACGTTTTGCCGATTTTCAGGCTGCCTTATTCGTTTTACCATCATACCCCTATCCCCATTCAACAGCGCAAGGAGCGAATCATGTATTTTGTAAACGCCAACCACCACATCCGCGATGCCAGCCTCAACATCGCCCTAGAAACCTACCTCGTAGAAAACCGCCTAGTGGACGAGCCCATCTTGCTGTTTTACATCAACGCCCCCGCCATCATCGTTGGGCGGCATCAAAACACCGTTGCCGAAGTCAATCAGCCCTATCTGGATGAACACGGCATCCAAGTGGTGCGCCGAATGTCGGGCGGCGGCGCGGTATATCACGACTTGGGCAATCTAAGCTATTGTTTTATCAAAGACGACGACGGCACCATCGGCAATTTTGATGGCTTCACCCGCCCCGTCATCGCCGCGCTGCACGACCTCGGCGCAACAGGCGCCGCCTTGCAAGGGCGCAACGACCTGCTGATAGACGGCAAAAAATTTTCAGGCAACGCCATGTATGTGCGCGGCGGACGCATGACCGCCCACGGCACCATCCTATTTGACTCCAACCTAGACGAAGTAACCCGCGCCTTGCTGCCGCGCAAAGAAAAAATCCAATCGCACGGCATCCAATCCATCCGCAAGCGTGTTACCAACATCAAGCCCTACCTACTGCCGCAATACCAAAACCTGACCACGCCCGAGTTCCGCGACATTTTGCTGCTGCGCATCTTCGGCGTGACGCAGCGCAGCGACATCAAAGAATACGTGTTAAGCGAACACGATTGGCAAAAAGTCCACGCCCTGCGCGCCGAACGCTTCGCCAACTGGGATTGGAACTACGGCAAATCGCCCGAGTTCACGCTGGAATACTGCCAAAAATTCCCCGCAGGCTTGGTGGAATACAAATTAGACGTAGAACACGGGCGCATCAAAGCCATCCGCATTTTTGGCGACTTTTTTGGCACGGGCAACATCAGCGACTTGGAGCGCGCCCTAATCGGCACGCTGTATGAAAAACACGCCGTGCTAGACGTGTTCCAATGCATGAACGCGCAGCAGTATTTTGGCAATATTGAAGCTGAGGCGTTGGCAGCGTTGCTGGTGGATGGGGTTTATGATGAGTGAGGGTTGAGGCAACCTGAAAAGGTGATGCGCGTTCTCTACGGCTTGCTGGCAAGCCGTGCGCTGGCGAAAGGTGTTTTTGGTTTCGCTGAAACTCGCTTCGCTTATTTTCAGGCTGCCTTTGTGCGTGAGGCAGCCTGAAAACTAAAATGGCATGGTAACAGTTCGTTGGCAAGCTGTCGGCGAGCCGCTGACACGCCATCGGTGGCTATCTTTGCGAAATGCCAAAGGCAGCCTGAAAATGGGTTTTATCCGTTTTCAGGCTGCCTATTTGTTTGGCTTATGGGCATTCGTTGGTAAAGATGAGGCTGGCGCGTACGCCGTGGGTTTGGTTTTGCAACACCAGCTTGCCGCCGTGCAATCGCATGATTTCGGAGACAAAGTTGAGTCCTAGCCCGCTGCTGCGTCTGCCGTTGGCGCGGGGGAGGGAGTAGAAGCGTTGGGGGATTTTGGCGAGGGCGTAGCTGGGGATGGGAGCGCCTTGGTTGTCTATATGCAGGGCGTTGGGGGCGAGGGTGATGTGGATGGTGCTGTGTGGGGTGGCGAAGTCTAGGGCGTTGGCGAGTAGATTGTTGATGGCTTGGTGCAGGAGCATGGGGTCGCCTTGTAGGATGGGTTGGGCGGGGGTGTTGAGTTGTAGGGTGAGTTGTTTGGCTTGGGCGATGGTTTGGTGGTCTTGGATGGCTTGTTGGCAGAGCGCGGCAAGGGAGATGGGTTGGATGGTGGCGAGATGGTCGCTGTTTTCTAGGCGGGCGAGTTCTAGCAGTTTGGCGATGAGTTGTTGTTGGTTTTGGGTGTTGCGGATGATGCGCTCGACGAGTTGGTGTTGCTCGGGGGTGAGTGGGCTGTCTTGCAGCAGTTCTAGGGCGGCGGCTTGGGCGGTGAGTGGGGTTTTGAGTTCGTGGGTGAGCCCGAGGATGTAGTCTTCTTGGTGTTGGGGGTGGTTGAGCTCGCGGCGCTGGTGGGCGAGGGCGTGGACGAGGCGGTAATGGTAGCTGTCGCCAAATGGGGGGGGGGGGGCGGGGCGGTTGGCTGCCATGGCCTCAGCGTATTGGCGGATGCGGTTGATGCTGCGGGCGAGCCAGTAGGCAAGGCTGATGAGTAGGATAAGGGTGGTGGCGATGTAGTATTGAATGCGGGGGCTTTGGTTGAGCCATGCTTGGGCGGTGAGCAGGGTGCTGATGCCGAGTAGGATGAAAAACAGGCGCAGGCTGATGTTTTTAAAATATTTAATCATTGGAAGCTGTATCCGATGCCGTGGTGGGTGTGTATGCAGGCTGGGTCTATTTGCGCGGCGCGCAGTTTTTGGCGCAAGGCGCGGATGTGGGTGTTGATGGTGTGCGGGTCGGATGGGTGGTTGCTGCCGAACATGGCGGTGAGCAGTTCTTCGCGGGAATACACGCGCTGGGGATGGGCAATCAGGGTGCGCAGTAGGCGGTATTCGCCCAGCGTGAGCGGCAGGGCTTGCCCTTGATGGCGGATGCAATGGGCTTGAGTGTCGTCTTGCCATTGGGGAACGGCTGGGGCTGGCGAATGGGCATTTTGGCTACGTTGCAACTCGCTGCGCTCGTTTTCAGGCTGCCTTTGGGCTGGCGCAATACGGCGCAGCAGGGCTTTGATGCGGGCGTTGAGTTCGCGCGGGCTGAATGGTTTGCCGATATAGTCGTCTGCGCCGAGTTCTAGCCCAAGAATGCGGTCGGTTTCTTCGTCTTGGGCGGTGAGCATGATAACGGGCAGGCTGGGATGTTGGCGGCGCAGGATTTTCAGGTAGTCAAAGCCGTTGATGTCGGGCAGTCCAACGTCTAGCAACAATAGGTCGTAGGCTTCGCGGGCAAGGTGTTGGCTGGCGGATTGAGCGGTGGGGGCGATTTGGCTGGTGTGGTGGTCGCGCGTGAGGGTGAGGGCGATGATTTCGGCGATTTCGGCTTCATCTTCTAGGATAAGGATGTGAGGCATGGCGGTTCTTTGGGGATGGGGTGGAGTGGGTTTTCAGGCTGCCTATAATGATGCGTGCAACGCGGGAATTTTATCGCACAACGTAATCTTCATAAATTCTTGATAACTTGTTCACAAGATTTTGATGTTGGTTTTGCATAATGGCCGGGTGTTCAATTAAGGCAGCCTGAAATGATGATTACGGGCTGCGTATCGGAGTTTAATGATGGCAAATAAGCTGTGGAGTATTTTGGGCTTGTGCGTGGTGTTTTCTATTGTGCTGATGTTTATTCATGCTTTGGCGGTGCAGCGGGATTATTATCATTCCAGCGCGCTGCTGGATTCGCTGGATTATCAGATGATTATCCGCAGCATGAAATATGGCATGGTGTTGGTGATTATGGTGTTTAGTGCGTTCTTTTTGAGCGAGGTGTTGCAGGATTGGCGCATTCATCCGATGCAGTATTTGCTGGTGGGCTCGGCGTTGTCGATGTTTTATTTGTTGCTGCTGTCGTTTGCGGAGCATATTGGTTTTGTGCCTGCTTATCTGCTGGGCGCGGTGGCGTGTATTGGTTTGCTGTGGTGGTATTTGCAGTTTGTGTTGGCGAATCGGCGCGGGGTGTATTTGATGGTGGGCTTGCTGTGTTTGGCTTATGGCACGATGTTTGTGCTGCTGCGGATGCAGGAATATAACTTGCTGGTGGGCTCTTGCTTGCTGTTTGCTACGCTGTTTGCGGTGATGTATTGCACGCGCCATGTGGATTGGTATGCGCTGGGGGAGAATAAGGAGCGCGAGGTGAACACTAGAAAGCGGTTTCGGGCGGGGCGCGAAATAAATGATTGATTGAAAGGCAGCCTGAAAATGGGTAAACGATTTTCAGGCTGCCTTTGGTTTGTTTTATGGCGAACGGCATCACAGCCGAATGCTGGCTTTGCGGGCGTTAATGCAGTTGGCGATTTTGCCTTCGGTTGTCATGTCTTGCCCCGAGTAATATTGGGTGCAATCTTGGCGGATTTTTTCCAGCCGCGCGCGGTGCGATGCGCTATCGGATGCGGACGAGCAGGCGGCAAGCAGCAGGCTGCTGGCGACAATCAACAAAATGCTTTTCATGGTTATTCCTTGTTTTGGGCGGGTGGGGTGGTTAAATCTTGTTTGGTTTGCGCGATGATGTGGGCAAGGTTGGCATCGTTTTGAGCGAGCGCGCTCAGTTCTTTGCCGTAGCCATCCGCCATCAAGCAGCGGATATTGGCTTCATACACAATTTCGCGGGCGGATAAATCAATTTTTGGATTTTGCGCGGTTTGGTCGCGGCAGGCGGAATAGGCGTTATCCAACGCGGTTAAACGCGCTTGCTGCTTTTCCCAGCCCAGTTTGGCTTTTAATTCTGCTGTGTTGCGTTGCAAACACGCCTCTTCGCCTTCCAGCGGCTTGCATTGCAGTTGAACGCTACTGGCTTGCGGCAGATTGGCTTGTGCCAACTCGTTGGCGGCGGTGGCGATGCTGTTGGGATTGTTTTGAATCATGCTGCCCACCATGCTCATGCCGCTTTGCAGGCGTTGCTCGTATTGGCTGGCTAGAAATTTGGTTAGCACCTGCTGCCCGGGGCGTATCACCAGCTGGTCCACGGCAACTTGGTAAACGGTTGTGCCGGCAATGGCGGTGCATAACCCGCCGATGGCGGCAATGATGCCTTTCTTTTTACTACTTTCGCTCATGGGGTTTCCTTTGGGTGTTTCAGGCTTGGCAAAGGTTTCAGGCTGCCTGAAAAGGGGAATGCTAGCAACTGTTGTTCCAATCATAGGCAGCCTAAAAATAGATTATGCTCGCGCATCCATTTTCAGGCTGCCTCAATGCTTTCCTTGTTTACATCTTGGGGAACATCCCTTTCATCCCGCCTGCCAATTTCATCAATTTGCCCAAGCCCTTGCCGCTGAACATCTTCATCATCTGCTGCGATTGCTCAAACTGCTTCAACATTTTGTTCACTTCTTGCACCGTTGTGCCCGCGCCTGCGGCAATGCGTTTTTTGCGGCTGGCTTTGATGATGGCGGGGTTGGCGCGTTCTTTCGGGGTCATGGAATTGATGATGGCTTCCACGTGCCCCATCGCTTTTTCTGCCGTGCCTTCGGGGATTTGCTTGGCCGCCTGCCCCAGCTCCCCCGGCATTTTAGACAGCAGGCTTTCCAAGCCGCCCATATTGCGCATTTGCTGGATTTGCGCTTTAAAGTCGTTCAAATCAAAGCCCTTGCCGCGATGCAGTTTTTTCGCCATTTCGGCGGCGACTTCTTCATCAATGCCTTTTTGCACATCTTCAATCAGCGTAACCACGTCGCCCATGCCCAAAATGCGCCCTGCCACGCGGTCGGGGTAAAACGGCTCCAAGCCGTTGATTTTTTCGCCAATCCCCAAAAACTTAATCGGCTTGCCTGTTACTTGGCGCACGGATAACGCCGCGCCGCCGCGCGAATCGCCGTCCATTTTGGTCAGAATCACGCCTGTGAGCGGCAAGGCTTCGTTAAACGCCTGCGCGGTGTTCACCGCATCCTGCCCCAGCATCGCATCCACCACAAACAGCGTTTCCACAGGGTTCACCGCTGCGTGAATCGCTTTGATTTCGTTCATCATTTCTTCGTCAATCGCCAAACGCCCTGCGGTATCCACCATCAGCACGTCATAAAAATGCTTTTTGGCGTAATCCTGCGCGGCAAGGGCGATGTCCACAGGCTTTTGCGACACATCGGACGGGAAAAAATCCACGCCCACTTGCTCTGCCAACAGCTTCAACTGCTCAATCGCCGCAGGGCGATACACGTCTGCCGACACCAGCAAGATTTTCTTTTTCTTATCCTGCTCTTTGAGCAAGCGCGACAATTTGCCCACGGTGGTGGTTTTGCCCGCGCCTTGCAAGCCCGCCATCAACACGGTGGCAGGCGGCGTGGCGGCTAGGTTTAGCGCGCTGTTTTCCTTGCCCATCAGCTCGGTTAAGGCTTCGTTCACCATGCCAAAGAAGGCTTGGTCGGGGGTTAAATCTTTGGCAAACTCGTGTCCCAAGGCGCGCTCTTTCACTTGGTTCACAAAGTCTTTCACAATCGGCAACGCCACATCGGCTTCCAACAGCGCAAGACGCACCTCGCGCAGGGCTTCTTTGATGTTGTCTTCGGTGAGCGTGGCTTTGCCGCGAATGTTTTTGAATACTTTGGAGAATCGGTTGGTTAGATTGTCTAGCATGGTTATTCCTTGATGATGGGCAGCCTGAAATCGGTTTTCAGGCTGCCTCTGATAAATGCGTTGGCTGATAAACGGTTTCGCGTTTTGGCTACGCTGAAACTCGTTTTCAGGCTGCCCTATCCTGCTGCGCCGCCCTGCCCAAAGGCAGCCTGAAACGCGATAAATGCAAAGGCGCGCATTTTAACATAGCCCCGCCCCGCCAACACGCGCAGCGCAGTTGCCCACATCTTTATCCACACACCGCCCAACCCCGCGCAAAGCCTGATGCAGCCTGAAAATCCACCATCCATGCACAGCATAATCACGCCCTGCCCACACACTTATCCACACGTTTTTCAGGCTGCCTTTGTTCGCGTATAATCACGCCGTTATTTCAAAAGAGTAAAAACACGCAATGATCCGTTTTGAATCCGTTTCCAAAACCTATCCCGGCGGCTACCAAGCCTTAAAGAATGTGAGCTTCACCATCGCCAAAGGCGAGATGATTTTTATTGCAGGGCATTCGGGCGCGGGCAAATCCACTGTGTTGCGTTTGATTGCGGGCATCACCAAGCCCACCACGGGCAAAGTATTGGTGAACAAACACGATTTGGGCGAGCTAAGCGACAACCAGCTTTGCTATATGCGCCAGCATATCGGCATCGTGTTTCAAGACCACAAAATTTTGTTTGACCGCAACGTGTTGCAAAACGTGATGCTACCCTTGCGCATCATCGGCTACGACAACGAATCCGCCGAAAAGCGCGCGCGCGTGGCGATTGAAAAAGTGGGCTTGGCGGGGCGCGAGCTGTCCGACCCCAACGGCCTATCGGGCGGCGAACAGCAACGCCTGTGCATTGCCCGCGCCGTGGTGCACCAGCCCAGCCTGCTGATTGCCGACGAGCCCTCCGCCAACCTAGACCGCGCCTACGCGCTAGACATCATGGAATTGTTCAAATCGTTTCACCAAGTGGGCACCACCGTAATCGTGTCGGCGCACGATGAAACCCTGATGCAGGATTACGGGCATCGCATTTTGCGTTTACAAGGCGGGAGGTTTGCAGGATGAGCAGCAATTATTTTTCGTTACACGCCGAAAGCGCGAAACGCGCCGCGGGCTATTTTTTCAAACAGCCGATTGCCTCGCTGCTGATTTTGGCGATGCTGTCGATTGCCATGACGCTGCCGCTCACGCTGTATTTGGGCGTGCAAAGCAGCAAAGACGTGTTAGACAAGCTCAACGATGTGCCCAACATCACGCTGTATATGGATGCGGCCGCCAGCCCCGTTAACAATGAAACCGTGCAAAAACTGCTCGCCGAAGATAAGCGCGTGCAAGCGGTGAAATTTGTGGGCAAGGAGCAAGGCTTGGCGGAAATGCAACAGGCGATGGGCGGGCAAGACATTGGCGCGATGCTGGATGAAAACCCGCTGCCCGATGCGTTTATCGTTACGCCGAAAGAAAACAATCCGCAAGCGATTGCGCTGTTGCAAGAAGATTTGTCGCATTATCCGATGGTGGAATCGGCGCAAATGGACAAGGAATGGATGCAAACCTTGTATCAATTCAACCAGTTGGTAAACAAAGTGTTTTGGTTTTTGGCGATTACGCTGGGGCTGGCGTTTGTGCTGGTTGCCAATAACACCATTCGCCTGCAAATTTTGACGCATAAAGAAGAAATTGAAATCACCAAGCTGTTGGGCGCACCGTCATCGTTTGTGCGCCGTCCGTTTTTGTATCAAGCGGCATGGGAAAGCCTGCTGGCATCGGGCATGAGCTTGGGGCTGTGCACGCTGGTGATGCAAACCTCGCAGCCGTTGGTCAATCAAATTTTTCAGCCCTACGGCATCAATTTGCAATGGCGCACGTTTACGCCATCGGAGATGACGGTGGTGCTGCTGGTGGTGTGTTTGCTCGGCATTATGGGCGCATGGCTGGCGGTTACGCAGCATTTGTTTCACTTTCGGGCGAAGCGGGATTGATGGGATTAGGCAGCCTGAAAACGATACGAGCAGGGTGTGCGGCTTCGCCATGCACCGTTTAGCCAATGTTTCATAGTGCGTGGCAAAGCCACACGCCCTACAAGATTTATTCCGCAATCAAATACTGTTTCAGGCTGCCTAATGGGTTATTAGGAAGCCTGAAATCTATTGGGGCTTAGGAAGTATCCATTGTGTTAAAACATCAGGGCGCGGCGTTTTTTGCTGCATTTTGCGCCGATTGTTCCATCCGTTGCGTTGCGGGCAAAATGGGCAGGCTGGTTTTTGCCTAAGCGGTGTAAGCGGCAATTTGTTGGGTGGTATGTTTGCTTATTGTTCGTCTCCTAGTTATAGGTTAATTAAGATAAAAAAATTTTTCATATGTTTTGCTTATATTACCTGGTTCACACATCTTATACCCATGTCGGATACCAAGCAGATTAGGGGCGGTAAACCCTAAGCTATAGTTTCCAAGAAACCAAGTATACTTATATAGTACAGTTTTAGTTTCCCAATCATAGTAAAGACGGCTCTCCAAATATGCATAACTGTTAAATGCGTAATAGCCTGAATCATAAACCAAAACACGCTTATGAGTTAGATAATCAAAATGATATTCAACGCCTTCAAAGTTTAAAGTCTGGGGATACTTTTGCTTTTCCTCTTCGGAAAGTTCACGTTTTGATTTCTCTTCGTAGTCGGCAAGTTTTAACCAAGCCTCATGCCCGCCCACCATTTCGCGCCATTTTTCGGGTTGTACATAAATGGTTAAGTTGGCTTGCTTGCAGGCTTCCTTGCCTGCTAAATAAGCACGGTAACCGTCAATAGTCAGATATAACCACCAACAACCAAATGTGAGCATAAAAGCAACGATGCACGCAACCAGCTTGTTTTTAATCAGTTTGAACGGCAAGAAGGGGGCAAGACAAACAATAATGAACCACAAGGCGAAAAACAAAACGACAACACCTAGCATAATTTTTCCTTTGGATTGAATGGTTGGAACTGCGCCGGCGAAGGCGTTTTTTCAATCCGCCTTTCTGCCATCCGCAACAGTCGTTTAAATAAGCGTAAGCAAAAATGGGGCAAATGGGCATGGTTTGAATGGGCTGGGCTGTTTCAGGCTGCCTCAGCGTTATTGCAAAGGTTTCAGGCTGCCTATGCAAATAATGAATACAGGTTGAAACCTTTACAAAACGGATAACCGATGGAGCGTCGGCGGCTCGCCAGCATCTTGGTAAACCAGTCATGCTCTGTTTGTAGCCATTTGGCGGCGAGCCGCCGCCGTTCCATTTTAGATTTCAGGCTGCCTTTGGGGTTTTGCAAAGGTTTTAGGTTCTAAAACCAACTCTCACTAAACAAATCTTGGCTGCTGGGCTGCTCGCCGCGTTCGTGGGCGAGCAGCCATTGTTTGCGCTGCAAGCCACCGCCGTAGCCTGTTAGGCTGCCGTCTGCGCCGATGACGCGATGGCAGGGGATGATGATGGACACGCGGTTTGCGCCGTTGGCGTTGGCGACAGCTCGCACGGCGGTGGGCTTGCCGATGCGGTTGGCTTGTTCTTGGTAGCTAACGGTTTTGCCGTAGGGGATGGTTTGCAGGGCTTGCCACACGGCAGCCTGAAACGGGGTGGCGGGCGAGTGCAGAGCAACGCTAAATTGTGTGCGGCAGCCTGAAAAGTATTCGTTTAGCTCGGCTTCGGTTTGCTGCAGATGGATGTTGTCGCCGACTACCATCTCTCGTTGTAGCAGGCGTTGCAGGTCTTGCTGCTCGCGCTCTATGCGTTTGCTGCCGACAAATTCCAGCAGGCACAGACCCTGCTCGGTGGCGCAGGCGATGATTTTGCCCAAGGGGCTGGGGAAGGTGCGGGTTTGGATGGGGAGCATGGTGGGGCTTTCGGGGTTTGGGGTGGGGACTGGGGCGTACGGTGGATATTGAGCGCGGGCAAGGCGTGGGTATGGCGGCGCAACGCCATGAAACGGTTTAATCTGCGGCAAGGTTTCAGGCTGCCTTAACTGTTGGGGCAGCCTGAAACGGCGTGAAGCTGCTGCGCCATTGGGTTTATTTTTTCGCAGGCTTTTCGGGGCGCACCCAGCCTTCAATCGTTTGCTGGCGTGCGCGGGCAATCACCAGCTTGCCCGCTTCGCAGTTTTTGGTAATCACGCTGCCTGCGCCTGTGGTTGCCTTGTCGCCCACGCTTACAGGCGCAACCAGCACGCTGTTGGAGCCGATGCGCACTTCGTTGCCAATGGTGGTTTTGTGTTTGTTTACGCCGTCGTAGTTCGCGGTAATCGTGCCCGCGCCGATGTTGCTTTTTTCGCCGATGGTGGTGTCGCCGATGTAGCTCAAATGATTGGCTTTGCTGCCGCGCCCGATTTGGCTGTTTTTCACTTCCACAAAATTGCCGATGTGCACTTCGTCCGCCAGCACGGCTTGGGGGCGCAGGCGGGCGAACGGGCCGATTTGCGCGTTTGCGCCGATGGTGCAGTCTTCCAAATGGCTGAACGGTGCGATGCGCGTGCCTGCGGCGATTTTGGCGTTGTGTAGCACACAGTTTGCGCCGATGGTTACGTTGTCGCCTAATTCGCAATCGCCTGTGAACACGCAGTTCACATCAATTTGCACGTCTTGCCCGTGTTTCAGGCTGCCGCGTAGGTCAAAGCGGCTGGGGTCTAGCAGCGTTACGCCGTTTTGCAGCAGCAGCTGCGCTTGGCTGCGCTGGAAAATGCGTTCCAATTCGGCAAGCTGGATTTTGTTGTTCACGCCTGCGGCAAGATGGTGGGCAGACACGGGATGCGGCGTTACGGCAACGCCGTCGCGCACGGCAAGGGCGACCACATCGGTTAAATAATATTCGCCTTGCGCGTTGTTGCTTTGCAGCGCGCCCAGCCAGTTGGCAAGATGTTGATTGGGCAAGACAAAAATGCCGGTGTTCACTTCGCGGATGGCTTTTTGCGCGGGGCTGGCATCTTTTTCTTCCACGATTTGCACCACTTGCCCGCGCTCGTTGCGGATAATGCGCCCATAGCCTGTGGGGTTATCCATGATGTCGGTGAGGATGCCTACGCCCTCGCCTGCGGCATCCAGCAAGGCGTGCAGGTTTGCCGCATCAATCAGCGGCACATCGCCATACAGCACCAGCGTGCGCCCGTTTTGCGGCAGGTGTGGCAGCGCGGTTTTCACGGCGTGTCCTGTGCCCAGCTGCTCGGTTTGCTCCACCCAGCCCACTTGGGCATCGGCAATCTGTTGTTTCACCTGCTCTTTGCCATGTCCAACCACCACATGAATGGCTTGGGGCGCGAGTGTTTGCGCGGTTTGAATAACATGAGCGAGCATGGGTTTGCCGCCGATGGGGTGCAACACTTTGGGCTGGCGGGAATACATGCGCGTGCCTTTGCCTGCGGCGAGGATGATGATGTTTAGGGTCATGGAGTTTCCTTTGGAGGATGGGGAAATACGGTTTCAGGCTGCCTATGGGGATGAGGCAGCCTGAAAATCAGTTGGCGTGTGCGGCGGGCAAGCCAAACAGCGGCAGGATGTGTTCCCATTGCATGATTTGGGCGTAGTCGGCGGCGGTGTTGCCTGCGGCATCTTTGAGCGTGGCATCTGCGCCGCGTTCCAGCAGCAGCTTCACAGCCAGCCCGTTGCCTGCAATGGTTTCGCGTTGCAGTATGGTTTGCCCGTCTTCGCCCATGCTGTCTATTTCGCTGGGGTCTTCTTCGTCAAGAACGGCGGCAAACTGTTGAATGTGGTTGCGGCACATGGGGTGTTCAATCAGGTTTTCAGGCTGCATCTCTTGCCCTTGCACCAGCCAGATTTGCTCGGGGTCGCCAAAATCAATGCCCCATGCTGCGTCGTGTTCTTGGCGTTCGGCTTCGCTCATTTCGGCGCGCAGGGCTTGAATGGTGAAGCCGCCGTGCGGGATGCCGTCGCACACAAATAGCCAGTCGCTCAGTTGGCTCAATGGCACAGCGATGTTGTCGCCCGAATGCAGCTGGGTCAGGCGTTCGGGGTCGTTGACCAGCGTGCCGTATAGCGTAGTGCCGTCAAAAAATAAATCGGTTGCCCACATGTGTTCGCTCACTTCTTCGCCGTTGATGTTTTCGCTGAACGTGATTTTGGCGGCGCATATTTCCAGCGCGGGGACAATGCGGCGGTTGTCCCACACCACTTCGCGCCAGAAATATTTGAAATTGTGGCGCGCGCTTTGGATGGCGCGGTGCATGGCGGGGTCGCTGTTTTCGGCGTAGAAAATGGGGGAATCGGTCATGATGGGCTTTCTGTGGGATAGTTTGCGGATGCGATGGGATGTTTAAACGGCGTTTCAGGCTGCCTTTGCGTTGCGTTAGGCAGCCTGAAAACAGGATGGGGATTATTCGCCCGTGCTTGGCAAAATGGCGTGCGGCTCGGGGCGGGCGCGGTGGTAATGCGTGTTTTGCGAAGCGGCGCCGTTGGTGTAGTAAATGCCTGTGCCCGTTGGGTATTTTTGGCGAACGTGGGTTCTGCCATCGTCGCCCGAATAGGTTTCCCATGTGCAGGCGGATAGGGCAGCGGTGGCGATAAGGGCGAGAATAAGGGGGGTGGTTTTCATGGGGTTGTCCTTTGTTTAGAAAGTGGAAATTATAACAGATATGATTGAGGCAGCCTGAAATGGGGTTTTCAGGCTGCCTTTATGTTTGGCATGGGGTGGTTTGCGCGTGCAGTCGGGAGAAGTCTTGGTTTTGCACGGCTGCTTCCAGATGCAGGAAAACCTGTATCAGGGTTTGGTTCAGCATGCGACGCATGGTATCGAAATCTGTGGGCTCAGTTTCATGGGAAAACAGGGGGTCGGTTTTCCGTTTGGGGCGGCTGATAACCAGTTCCAGCGTGTATTGCACATTTTCATACTGCCCGTTTTCTGTCTTTTTGCAGTACGGGGATACGAAAACATCGGCGCGGGCGGCGGGCGTGAGGGCAGTGAGACTGGCGTGAAAGGCGGGGCTGTCTAAAAAGATTTCGTCTATCAGCCATTTTTCTTCTGCGCTCAGGCGGTTCAGCCACTCGGTGTCGAACGAGAACAGCGCGTTTTTGCCGACCAGCCAGCCGTCGGGGATGGTGAGCGCGGCGAGTTGACCAGATGTGAGCAGGATTTCGTATAGGGTCATGGCGGTGTGGCGTGTGGGTTAGGCGGCGTTTTCAGGTAGCCTTTCGGGTTTTCAAACGACCAGAAACAAGTTCAGCAGCAGTCCCAAGTAAACAGCACATTGCCGAAATCGCGCCGCTGCAAATCTTCGGGCGTGATAAAGAAATTGCCCACGCCTGCATCGCCCCACAGCACTTTATCGGCATCGCCATCACCCGAATCGCTGTCTAATTGCAACAGCAAAATGGTGTGCTGCTGCAAATGGGGCAGATAAGCGCGCGGGTCGTCTTGCGTGAAAAAGGGATAACCGCCGATGCGATGCCCTTCGCCGCTGTATTGGTCAAACAATACGTCCAAAATTTGTGTATCGCGCTTCTCCCAATCGTTGGTTAGCTCATTACGAAAATCGCTACAAGTAATCGGCTGCTGCACCACATCTTGAAAAACAATGCGATATTCGCCGTTCATCGGCAGCGCGTCTTCTTCCAATGAGGCAGCCTGAAACGGCGCAAAATCGCTGCAAAACTGCGCTAAATCTTGCGTAACCTCGGGGTGGTACACCACGCGATAGTTTTCCCTGCTTTGATATTCAAAATCCATGCCGTATGAGTAATCCGTGCCGTCTATAAAAAATTGCAACAGCCCGCTGCTGGGGAAATTGGGCAGCGGCGGCATTTCGGCAAAGTTCACTTGCGCCAACAATGTGAGCGGCTCGCCATTGGCGTTGCGCGGATAATCGGCATTGAGCGGCAGATAGGGGTTGCCGCCTATTTTGCTTTGCCCAATATGCGGGCGGTCGTGGGCATCGTCCAGCCTAAACGGCACGGCGGGCTGCAAGGTGCGGTTGAGGTAATCTTGGCAGAAATCGGACAAGGGATTCATGGGCGGCACTCCGTTGTAAAAAAGGAATACATACTTTAACATTAAAACCGCTTTTCAGACTGCCTCTTATGCCCCATCGCCCTATTCTCGCTTCACATCCAAAGGACACCCCATGACCGAATCCGAACGCCAAGCATGGCTACAACTCGCTTTCACGCCCCACATCGGCGCGGAAAGTTTCGCGCTTCTCTTACAAATGTACGGCACCGCCAGCGCAGCCTTGCAAGCCCCCGCCGAAGTCATCGCGCAACTGGGCAAACAAGCCAAACACGCCGCCCGCGAATGGCACAACACAAGCCTCGCCCGCGCCGCCACCGAAGCCGCGCTGCAATGGGAGCAACAGCCTGACTGCCGCCTGATGCTCGCGTGCGACAGCGATTACCCCGCCATGCTCGCCGAAGGCATCACCGCCCCGCCCGTGCTGTTTTTGCGCGGCAACACCGAATGGCTGCATCAACCCAGCATCGCCATTGTTGGCAGCCGCCACGCCACCCCGCAAGCCATGCGCATCGCCCACGATTTCGGGCAAGCCCTCAGCGAATACGGCATCACCGTTATATCAGGCATGGCAGCAGGCATTGACACCGCCGCCCACCAAGGCGCGCTCAAAGGCAAAGCCAGCACCATCGCCGTGTGGGGCACAGGCATTGACCGCATCTATCCCGCCAGCAACCGCACCCTCGCCCACCAAATCGCCGAACGCGGGCTAATCATCTCCGAATTTCCACTAGACACTCGCCCGCTATCGGGCAACTTCCCCCGCCGCAACCGCATCATCGCCGCCCAAAGCCAGGTCGTGCTGGTGGTAGAAGCCGCGCTAGAAAGCGGCTCGCTCATCACCGCCCGCCTCGCCAGCGAAATGGGGCGCGACGTGATGGCAATACCAGGCTCAATTGACAATCCACATGCCAAAGGCTGCCACAAGCTCATCAAAGAAGGCGCAAAACTGGTGGAAAACCTGATGGACATCGTGGACGAACTCTCCTACCCCAACCACATCGCCCCCAGCAGCCTGAAACCCAAAACTCACACCGTCCAACCCAAGCCCACCTTATCCCAGCCCTTATCCACAGAGTTACCCACAACGACACCCTCGCCCGAACCCGAATCCACCAACGAACACCCTTTGCTTACCAAAATGGGCTACGACCCCATCCACCCCGACACCCTAGCCGAACAAACAGGACAACCCGCCGCCGACATCTACGCCCAGCTCACCGAATGGGAACTAGACGGCATCGTAGCCAGCATGGCAGGCGGGCGTTACCAGCGCATCAAATAATTATCCACATCAGGCAGCCTGAAAAAACAAAAAGCACCCATCCCAAGATGAGTGCTTTTTTAAGCAGAAGCAAAAATTACACTTTGGCTGCCGCAGCCACTTCCGCCGCGTAATCCACTTCTTTTTTCTCAATGCCATCGCCCACTTTATAGCGAACGAAAGAAACCACTTCCGAGCCATGCTCTTTCAAGAATTGTGCCACAGTTTGGTCAGGGTTCATCACAAATGCTTGGCCATTCAAAGTAACTTCTGCCAAATATTTTTTGATGCGACCTTCAACCATTTTGGCTGCAATTTCAGCAGGCTTGCCAGAAGCAATCGCTTGCTCGGTGTAAATATGGCGTTCTTTTTCCACCAAAGCAGCATCCACTTGGTCTTCGCTCACGCATTGCGGTTTCGCCGCAACAATGTGCATGCCCACTTTGCGCGCCACGTCTTCCGCGCCTTTGTATTCAACCAAAACACCTTCGGTTGCCAAAGCGCCGTGAATGTAAGCTACCAAATTATTAGCTGTCTCAATCACTTGGAAGCGGCGAACCGACATATTTTCGCCCAGTTTGGCAATCACCGCTTTGCGCTCTTCTTCAACCAACGCGCTCAACTCTTCAACCGTAGCCGGTTTTTTCTCGGCAGCCGTTTTAGCTACAAAGTTAGCAAACGCCACAAAACCCGCGTCTTTGGCAACAAAGTCTGTTTCGCAGTTCACTTCAACCAAAGCGCCCACGTTGCCTTCGATCGCAAAAGCCAACACGCCTTCCGCAGCAGTGCGGCCGGCCAATTTACCCGCTTTCGCACCCGATTTAATGCGCAAGATTTCTTCCGCTTTTTCCATGTTGCCTTCCGCTTCAACCAAGGCTTTTTTGCATTCCATCATGCCCAAGCCAGTAGCCGCGCGCAAATCCGCAACCATTTTTGCAGTAATTTCTGCCATGAGTTTCTCCAATCTCTATAACTAATTTTCAGGCTGCCTAAATATTCAGGCAGCCTGAAATCAACAATCAATAATTAAGCAGCCGCAGCAGCTTGAGCCGCAGCAACCGTTTCCGCAACGGCTTGGTTTTTGCCTTCCAATACCGCATCGGCGATACCACGGCAATACAAGCGAATCGCTTTTGCAGAGTCATCGTTACCGGGGATAACATATTGCACCAAATCAGGGCTGTTATTGCTATCCACAACCGCAATCACGGGAATGCCCAATTTAGCCGCTTCAACCAAAGTGCCGTGTTGGTAGCCTGTGTCAATCACAAAAATCGCGTCAGGCAAACCTTTCATCTCTTTGATGCCGCCCAAAGAGCGTTCCAATTTTTCCACTTCGCGCGTCATGTCCAGCAATTCTTTTTTGTTGTAACCGCTACTTTCAGCGTTAGCCAAGATTGCCGCTTTTTCTTCCAAGCGTTTGATAGACTGTTTTACTGTTTTATAGTTAGTCAGCATACCGCCCAACCAACGATAGTCCACATAAGGCATACCCGCACGTTGCGCTTCTTCTTTAATGATTTCACGAGCTTGGCGTTTAGTGCCCACAAACAAAACCGTACCTTTGTTAGCCACCAAACGGCGCACCACTTCTTGCGCTTCTTGGAACAAGGGAACGGTTTTTTCTAAATTGATGATGTGAATTTTATTGCGCGCACCAAAAATGTACTGCGCCATTTTAGGATTCCAATAACGAGTTTGGTGACCAAAGTGAACGCCAGCTTCAATCATCTGGCGCATAGTAATTTGAGACATAATATTCCTTTAAAGGGTTAAAGCAAACATCACACACTAGAACTTGCAAACAAGCACCCTTTTTTGTGCGATGCGAGCGTTGAAAAATAAAAATGCTTCCAAAACGAAAGCTGGTGGATTATAGCAGTTATATTTTTTCATTTCCAGTATAAAAACGCCCTGACCATTCCAGTCAGGGCATTTTCTAATCTTTCATTCTCACTTAGTCGCATCCGTCTTAGGCGCAGGAACAACAGATTTAACTGCTCCACCGTTGCTGTATTCAAATCAACCGCAGCCAAGGCAAAAGAGAAACTCAAAGTAGTCAGTGCTGCCAAAAATAATTTTTCAATATGAAAAACTCTGTTACATAATTAAAAAGAAAGCTCATTTTATTTTTCAAGTATGTATCGTACAAGTAAATCATGGCTGGTATGATATATAAAAAAATATTCACCTTTAGTGTTTGAGTTTTCCCAAAAAAACCGCACTGTACCGTGCTGTCTTACAGCAGCCTAAAAAGGGGATGCTGTTTGAGATGTTGTGGACATCTTTTTCGCATCTATAGTGTAAACAACGAATTATCTACAGAGCTGTTGTAGGCTAATCCCATTTTCAGGCTGCCTCAATTCAATTCACCCCCAATAATTACCCCTGCTCCTCCACCCACAAATTCCCATCCCGCGCCAACAACGCCCGCGCCGCCTCGGGCCCCCAGCTATCCGCAGCATAACCATGCGGCGCAATCGGCGAAGTTGCCCAGTTGTCCAAAATCGGCATCACCCATTCCCAAGCCTTTTCCAATTCGTCGCGGCGGTTAAACAACGCCAAACGCCCGTCAATCACTTCGCGCAGCAGCAATTCATAGGCCTCGGCGCGACGACCCACCACCGCGTTGCCCATATTCAGCACCATTTCGGCGGGGGCAACATTTAAGCCGCTGCCCACTTGCTTCACCAGCCATTTGAGCGACACAGTTTCATCGGGCTGCAAGCTGATGATTAAGCGATTGGCGTGGTTGCCGAACAAGCTGCCCGCCTCGGGTTTGAAGTTCAACACGATTTGCGCGCTGCGTGCTGCCATACGCTTGCCCGTGCGCAGGTAAAACGGCACGCCCTGCCAGCGCGGCGTGTCCACTTCGGCGCGGATGGCAACATAGGTTTCTGTGCGGCTGTCGACGGGCACGTTGTGCTCTTGCAAATAGCCTTTCAGGCTGCCTGATGCGGTGTATTGCCCGCGCACCACGTTGTTATCCACATCGGCGGAAGTCATCGGTTTGAGTGCGGCGACCACTTTCAATTTTTCATCGCGCACATCATCCGCGCCCAGCGATTTCGGGCGTTCCATCGCCACAAAACACAGCATTTGCATCAAATGATTTTGCACCATATCACGCAATGCACCTGTGATGTCGTAGAACTCGCCGCGCTCTTCCACGCCCAGCTGCTCGGCGATGGTGATTTGCACGGATTGCACAAAATCCTTATTCCAAATCGGTTCAAGGAACACATTGCCAAAGCGCAGCGGCAACACGTTTTGCAGGCTTTCTTTGCCGAGGTAGTGGTCAATGCGGTACACCTGTTCTTCTTTGAAAAACCGCGCCACATCGGCATTGATGGCTTGCGATGAAGCCAAATCTGTGCCCAGCGGTTTTTCCAGCACAATGCGCACGTTATCCGCATTCAGCCCCACGGCGGCAAGGTTTTCACAGGCGGGGGCGAAAAATTTGGGCGCGGTGGAAAGATAGATGATGACGTTGTCTGTTGCTTTGCGCGCTTTGACCACTTCGCCCAGCTTGGCAAAGTGGGCAGGCTCGGTTACGTTTAACGGCAAATATTGAATCCGCGCGGTAAACGAAGTCCACAGTGCGTCGCTGAAATTTTGCTTGATGTGGATTTTGCTGTCGGTTTCCATTTTTGCCAAAAATTGCGCGGTGTCAAACGGGCTACGCGACACGCCCAAAATGCGAGCATCGGGGTGCAGCAAGCCTGCGGCGTGCGCCTGATACAAGCTGGGCAAGAGTTTGCGCATGGATAAATCGCCTGTTGCGCCGAAGATAACCATATCAAAATTGGTTTGGGACATAGTGGATTTCTTGTCGAATGGGAGAAGGAGGATAACGGCATTATAAAAGATTTGCGGCTTTTCAGGCTGACTGAAAGAGGGGGACGCTTTTCTATTTTCACTACTCATGTCTTTTGCGCTTCTTGCCAACCAGTAAAACCTTATTGAATACGCCATTTTGCGATGAGCCGTCGCCGTTCCATTTTAGGTTTCAGGCTGCACTTGCACATCAAACAAAGGATGCCGCGTGTTTTTAGGCAAAA
>CAUVGV010000004.1:0-28289 GCA_963551505.1 uncultured Kingella sp. | reverse complement strand
CCTGTATCTCGCCCTGCAATACGGCATCCGCGCCGCCAACTACCCGCTCACGCCAGACGACCTAGACAGCGACGACCTACCGCGCATGGTCAAACCCTATCGCAGTAAACTGTTCGGGCTCACCATAGAACCCAGCCGCCTGCACCACATCCGCCAAGAACGCCGCCCCAATTCCACCTATTCCCACCCCAACACCTGCAAACAAGAAATCGCCGACGCGCAAGCCATCTACCGCCGCCACGCCATCCCGTTTGCCAACACCACGCACAAATCGGTGGAAGAGCTTGCCGTAGAAATTCTGCAAGCGTGTAAACTAAAACGGCGGTTTTAAGGGACAGCCAGCCTTGTAAACAGAGACAGCCTGAAAATGAGTACAACCTTGCCTGATGGATTTTCAGGCTGCCTCTATGGCAACCAAGGCAGCCTGAAAACGTAATACAACGTTGCTTCAACTATTACCATCTCCACATCAGTTTGCTTTGGACTACGCCAAACCATGTTTCAGGCTGCCTCCAATAGTTTGCAAACCCCCCATCCTCAAAACTAAGCAAATTCAGTAACCCAATGGAGCAACAACGGATCGTCGTCAAACCACACCCAAGCCAAATAAACCACGCTTGCCCACCAAGCCCATAGACCGGCAACCACAAAATAGGCAGCCTGAAAACACGCCCAGCCTCATTAACCCCACTTTCAGGCTGCCTCAACCCCATCCCACCATGTCCAAAAAAATCCCCATCTCCGTGCTTATCCTGCTGCACGACAACGCAGGCAACGTACTTCTGTTTAACCGCCTCAACCCCGACGGCTTTTGGCAATCCATCACAGGCAGCCTAAACACGCCCAACGAACCCCCGTTTCAGGCAGCCCTGCGCGAAGTCGCCGAAGAAACAGGTTTCAGGCTGCATCCCAACCAACTGCGCGACTGGCATTGCAGCGTGGAATACGAAATCTACCCCCATTGGCGATACCGCTACCCCGCAGGCATCACGCGCAACACCGAGCATTGGTTCTCCGCGCAAATCCCCGCAGACAGCGTGCCAACATTAAGCGAACACTCCGCCTACCAATGGCTGCCCGCTTTGCAAGCCGCCGAAAAAGTATTCTCACCGTCTAACCGCGAGATTATCCTGCAATGGTTTGCCGACTTTCAGGCAGCCTGAAAATGCAAAATCGTTTACTGCCGTGCTCATCGTTTATTGTCGTATAGGTAGGCTTTCAGGCTGCCTTATCGTGTGAACCAAGGCAGCCTGAAAAACAAAACTGCCTAGTGTTAAACCAAACGATGTTTTTACTGGATAGATTGGATTTCAGGCTGCCTAATCATGCAAACAAAGGCAGCCTGAAAAAATATGAAAAGCGCACAGGGGCTGTTTACAATGGGTGTGTGGCGGATTTTGCGCCATAAAACGGCATCTGCCGCGTTGAAAATACTCGCCTATGGATGGCATAGGCTCGCATTTTCGCCTTGCATCTGCCATTTTCTGACGCAAAATCCGCTGCGCAAACCAATTGTAAACAGCCCCTAGCACAATCCCTTAACACACTTTAAAATACGCCCTTTTTTTGCGCACCCCCACACGAAAGCAAATCACCATGAAAAACAGAGTTAAAAACATCCACTTTGTCGGCATCGGCGGCTCAGGCATGTGCGGCATCGCCGAGGTGCTGCACAATTTAGGCTTTAACGTGTCGGGTTCAGACCAAGCGCAAAGTGCCACCACGCGCCATCTCAGCAATCTCGGCGTGCGCGTGTTCCCCGGACACACCGCCGAACATATTGACGGCGCAGAAGTCGTGGTCGCATCCACCGCCATCAAGCAAGACAATCCCGAAATTCAGGCTGCCATCGCCCGCCATATCCCCGTTATCCCCCGCGCCATGATGTTGGCAGAAATCATGCGCTTTCGCGAAAGCATCGCCATCGCAGGCACACACGGCAAAACCACCACCACCAGCCTCACCGCCTCCATTCTCGGCGCAGCAGGGCTAGACCCCACCTTCATCATCGGTGGCAAACTCACCGCCGCAGGCACCAACGCCAAGCTCGGCAAAGGCACATGGATGGTTGCCGAAGCCGACGAAAGCGACGCATCATTTTTGTATTTATCGCCCGTGTTCACCGTCATCACCAACATCGACGAAGACCACATGGACACCTACAACCACGATGCCGACAAACTGCGCCAAGCGTTCATCGACTTCGTGCACCGCATGCCGTTTTACGGCAAAGCCTTTTTGTGTATCGACAGCGCCAACGTGCGCGCCATCCTGCCCAAAATCCAAAAACCCTTCGCCACCTACGCCATCAACGACGAAACCGCCGACATCTGGGCAAGCAACGTGCGCACCCACGGCGCGCAAATGCAGTTCACGGTAAACATCAAAAAAGCCGACAGCGTGCAAACCTTTGATGTAACCCTCAACTGCGCAGGGCGGCACAACGTGCTCAACGCGCTCGCCAGCATCGGCGTAGCACTAGAATGCAAAGCCCCCATTGCCGCCATCCAACAAGGCTTGGCAACCTTCGGCGGGGTAGGGCGACGCTTCCAAAGCTACGGCGAAATCGCGCTGCTGCAAGGCGGCAAAGCCTTGGTGATTGATGATTACGGACATCACCCCGTAGAAATGCAAGCCACCCTAGCCGCCGCGCGGGGTGCGTATCCCAACAACCGCCTTGTGCTCGCCTTCCAACCGCACCGCTACACCCGCACGCGTGATTTGTTTGAAGATTTTGTCAATATACTCAACAGCGTGGACGCGCTCGTTTTAACCGACGTTTACGCCGCAGGCGAAGAACCCATCGTCGCCGCCGACAGCCGCGCCCTCACCCGCGCCGTGCGTGTACATGGCAAGCTAGAACCCATCTATTGCGCCGATGTAAACGCCGTTCCCGAAACCCTATTGCACAACGTGTTACAAGACGGCGATGTCGTGCTCACCATGGGCGCAGGCAGCATCAACCGCGTGGCGCAAGGTTTGGTGGATTTGGCGCAGCAAGAGGCAGCCTGAAACGCCGCTCAACGCAGTAAGCAGAGTGTGTAACGCAAGACACACACCACCGCAAACCCTCAACAACATTTTCAGGCTGCCTCATCCACCCCATCATCAAACCATCCAAAGGCAGCCTGAAAACAAATAAGCCCCACTCCCAAAAGGCAGCCTAAAACTCACCCCCGCAGCAAGAAAGCCCCATCCATCATGCAATCACCCCAATCCTTCGGCAAAATCGCCGTCCTAATGGGCGGCTTCTCATCAGAACGCGAAATCTCCCTAGCCAGCGGCAAAGCCATCCTCGCTGCCCTGCAAAGCAAAGGCATTGATGCCCACCCGTTTGACCCCGCCGAAACTAATCTCGCCGAACTCAAAAACCAAGGTTTTCAGGCTGCCTTTAACATCCTACACGGCACCTACGGCGAAGACGGCACCGTGCAAGGCGCACTAGAAGCCCTCGGCATCCCCTACACAGGCTGCGGCGTGCTCGCCTCCGCGCTCGGCATGGATAAATACCGCTGCAAACTCATCTGGCAAGCACTCGGCTTGCCCATCCCCGCCTTTGCCGTGTTACACGACAACAGCGACTTCGCCGCCGTAGAACAACAACTGGGCTTGCCGCTGTTTATCAAACCCGCCGCCGAAGGCAGCAGCGTGGGCGTGCACAAAGTCCGCCAAGCAGGCGAACTCGCCCAAATCTACCGCCAACTGCGCCGCGAAAACCTACACGGCGAAATCCTTGCCGAACAATTCATTTCAGGCGGCGAATACACCTGCGGCGTCATCCATCAACAAGCCCTGCCCAGCATCCGCATCATCCCGCAAAACGATTTCTACGACTGGGAAGCCAAATACCAACGCAACGACACCGTTTACCTCTGCCCCTCCGATTTAAGCCCGTCCGATGAGCAGCTTATCCAAAGTCTCGCCCAGCAAGCCTTTGCCGCCATCGGCGGCGGCAACACCTGCGGGCGCGTAGATTTTCTGAAAGACGAAGCAGGCAAAATCTATATCCTAGAAGTCAATACCCTCCCCGGCATGACCAACCACAGCCTTATCCCCAAAGCCGCACAACAAAAAGGCATCGCCTTTGCCGATTTATGTGTTGCGATTTTGCAAACCGCGATCAGCAAATAGTAAACCACCGTGCTGCGATTTTTGCTTTATCTCACGCTCCTATTTTTGCTGATGACAGGCGGCATTTGGCTCTCGCGCCAGCCCTATTTCCAAATCGCCGAAATCAACATCGTTACCCCCGATGGCTCAGAAAAACTGCGCCACGCTGACAAAAAACGCCTGTTTGAAACCATGCGCCCCTATTTAACAGGCAGCTTTTTCAACGTAAACCTACACGAAGCCCAACGCGCCGCCAGCAAATTAGACTGGGTGCGCAGCGTGAAAATTGACCGCATCCCCCCCGCCCAAATCAAAGTAACCATAGACGAATACGAGCCCGCCGCCCGCTGGATACGCAACGGCGAGCAAGCAGGGCTGGTTTCCACCCACGGCGAGGTTTTTCAGGCTGCCTATGCCGAAGAATTGCCCGAGTTTGACGGCGATGTAAACGAACAAAAAGTGATGTTTGAACAATACGAAAATTTTAATAATCAACTCAAACCTTTGCGATTAAGGATTATCCGTTTACAATATAGCCCGCGCGGTGCATGGTCGATGATGCTCAACAACGGCATAGAAGTTCGTCTTGGCAAAGGCGAAACCAGCACACGCATGGCGCGGTTTGTGCAAGCGTTTCCCCGCTATTTGCAAGCCAAAGCGCAATATATTGATTATGTGGATATGCGTTATCAAGACGCATTTGCCACGCGGCGGCGCTCCGATGCTCCGCCGCCCGAACCCAACATTGAAGACATGATGCTGGATGATGAACTTATCACTGCCCCCAGCAATCCATCTTCCCCCAAACAAAGCGATAAACCCAAGAAAAACATCGCCAAAATTCAAGCAAAAACCAAACCCAAAAAACAATAAACTGGAACAAAAATATGGCTGAAAATAAGCAATACGTTAGCGCACTGGATGTCGGTACATCCAAAGTCATCGCCTTAATTGGTGAAGTGGTGGCGGATGAAATCAACATCGTGGGCATGGGATTAGCCGAATCACGCGGCTTAAAAGCAGGCATGGTTACCAACATTGATGCCACCGCCCAAGCCATCCACCAAGCAATGAGCGAAGCCGAGCGCATGGCGGAATGCAAAATTTCCAGCGTGGTAACAGGCATATCAGGCAACCACATTCGCAGCCTTAATTCGCAAGGCGTGGTCAAAATCAAAGACGGCGAAGTAACCAAAGCCGATATTGAACGCGCCAAAGACACCGCCAAAGCGGTCAATATCCCCCCCGACCACCAAATTTTGCACACCGTGGTGCAAGAATACATCATCGACAACCAACCTGGCGTGCGCGAGCCCATTGGCATGAGCGGCGTGCGCTTAGATACGCGCGTGCACATCATCACAGGCGCGGTAACCGCCTTGCAAAACGTGCAAAAATGTATTGAACGTTGCGGCTTGAAGGTGGACGAAATCATGCTGCAACCGCTGGTTTCCGCCGATGCGGTGCTCACCGAAGACGAAAAAGAATTGGGCGTTTGCGTGATTGACATTGGCGGCGGCACAACCGACATCGCCGTTTACACCAATGGCGCAATTCGCCACACCGCCGTTATTCCGATTGCGGGCGATTTGATTACCCGCGATTTGGCGCAAGCCCTGCGCACGCCTTACACCGCCGCCGAGCGCATCAAAATTTTCCACGGCGTGGCGCTGGAAAACTTGGAAGGCTTGGACGAAATGGTGGAAGTACCCAGCGTGGGCGATCGCTTGCCGCGTCAGATTTCGCGCCGCACGCTTGCTAGCGTGATTGGGCCACGCGTGGAAGAAATCTTGGAGCTTACGTTAAACGAACTGCGCCGCGCGGGCTTCCCCGAAGAAGTTTTAACTTCGGGCATCGTGCTGACAGGCGGCGCATCTTTGCTGCGTGGCGTGGTGGAGCTGGCGGAAGATGTGTTCAATTTGCCCGCGCGCATTGGCGTGCCGCAAGAAGTGGGCACTTTATCCGACCGCATCCGCAATCCGCGCTACGCCACCGTCATCGGTTTGCTGCACGCCGCGAAAAAACGCGCCCAGCAAAACGGCATCAGCGCAGGCAAACCCAATCGCCGCACCAGCAACACCGTTGCCGAGAAGCCCGTTATCAGCAAAAACGAAAAACGCCCCACGCCCTCGCCACAGCGCGATGATGATGAACCCGATGATTTGCTGCTGCCCGAGCCCACACCACGCAAACCAGGTTGGATAAGCAGAGCGATTGATTGGATGAAAAACAATCTCTAATCCTTTTTCAGGCTGCCTATCCACGTTTGGGATGATATTTAGGTTAGGCAGCCTGAAAATCCATTTTCACTTTCAACAATAACGACAAGCGCATTTTGGAGCTTAACTCTATGGACAACCATTCTGTTTACAACTTAGCCGAAGGCAACACCGGACCCGCTGTGATTAAAGTTATCGGTGTGGGCGGTGGCGGCTGCAACGCCATCAACAACATGATTGACAACCCGATTCAAGGCGTGGAATACATCAGCGCGAACACCGATGCGCAATCGTTGGCAAACAACAACGCCGCCAACAAAATCCAACTGGGCGCCAGTTTAACGCGCGGTTTGGGCGCGGGCGCAAACCCTGATGTGGGGCGCGATGCGGCGTTGGAAGACCGCGAAGCCATTTCCGCAGCTATCAGCGGCGCGAATATGTTGTTCATCACCACCGGCATGGGTGGCGGCACAGGCACAGGCGCAGCCCCCGTGATTGCCGAAATCGCCAAAGAAATGGGCATTTTGACCGTTGCCGTGGTAACGCGCCCGTTCAAACACGAAGGCAAACGTGGCATTGTGGCGCAGCAAGGCATTGATTTGTTGAAACAACATGTGGATTCTTTAATTGTTGTGCCCAATGATAAATTGCTCACCGCGTTGGGCAAGGGCGTTACCGTGCGCGAGGCATTCCGCGCGGCGAATAACGTGTTGCGCAACGGCGTGGCGGGCATTTCCGAGATGATTACCAGCCCAGGTTTGATTAACTTGGACTTTGCCGATGTGAAAAACATGATGAGCATCACCGGCATGGCGATGATGGGCATCGGCGAATCCAAAGGCACAGACCGCGCCCGCATCGCCGTGGAGCAAGCCATTTCCAGCCCCTTGCTGGACGATGTGAGCCTGAGCGGCGCGCGCGGCGTGTTGGTGAACATTACCACCGCGCCCGATGCGTTTATTTTGGACGAATACGAAGAAATCATGGCGGTGGTAAACGAATACGCTTCGCCCGATGCCGAGCTGAAATTTGGCACCGCCGAAGATGAATCCATGGCAGAAGACGTGATTCGCATCACCATTATCGCCACGGGCTTGAAAGAGAAAAACGAATCCAGCTTAACCACGCATCGCCATGCGGCCGCGCCCATTGAGCCTGATTACAACCACAAAATGAACAGCATTTTCCGTTCGGCGCGCGATGTGCACAGCGCGAATTTGGTGGCGGCGGATTTTGCCAGCCAATCGGTGATTGATGATTTTGAAACGCCTGCGGTGCTGCGTCGTCGCGGCGGGGGCAACAAGCCCGAATAAGGGTACGGCAGCCTGAAAACGTGTTTTCCATTTTCAGGCTGCCTTTTTCTAATGTGCAAACGTGAAAACGTGCAATGAAAGGACGTTACCATGCAAGACACGCAATATTTGGATAAATTCCAAGCCATGCAGTTGGCGGCGATTTTGATTTCCGCCAAATCCAGCGCGCAAGACGACGCGGAATTAACCCACCGTCTGTTTACTTTGGCGGAGCAAATTCGCAAGAAAGACCAAGAAGTCGTGCGCAGTTTGATTGGCAACCCGAAGTTGGGTTGTTGATTGACAGCAACGCGAAGCATATTAAGAACCTGTATTCACTATTTGCATAGGCATCTCCTATGCCCTAAAAACGCGGCTACTATGGTAAAAATGCTCGCAAGGTGTTCAACTTTGCTGTGCTTTTTGCCTTGTATCCGCGCTTTTATGTCATAAAATCTACCTATGCAAATAGTGAATACAGGTTCTAAGAGGCAGCCTGAAACCCCTGCAACACGCGCTTAATCTCATCCGCTTCGCGCAAAGTGCGCACGGCTGCAAACAGTTGCGCGGCTTCGGGGTAGGCTTTTTTCATCATGCCCAGCCATTGTTTTAACCGTGCGATGGCGTATTTGCCTTGCGGTTCGTGGGCGAGGCACAAGTCAAAAAAAAGCCGTATCCAATCCATGATTTCGGTGTTGAATGGGGCAGCCTGAATAGGCTCGCCGCGCAGATGTTGTTTGATTTGGCGGGCTAAATCGGGGCGCATCACCGCGCCGCGCCCAATCATCACGTCGTCGCAGCCGCTGGCTTGGCGGATGGCGATGTAATCGTTTAGCGTGAACACGTCGCCGTTGGCGATGATGGGGATGCTGACGCGCTCGCGGATGGTTTTGAGCCAATGCCAATGGGCGGGCGGTTCGTAGCCTTGGGTTTTGGTGCGGGCGTGGACGGTGATTTGGCTTGCTCCGCCTGCGGCGATGGCTTGGGCGTTGGCGATGGCTAGGTCGGTGTGGTCGTAGCCTAGGCGCATTTTGGCGGTTAGGGTGATGTGTTCGGGCAGCCTGAAACGCAGTTCGCGCACGATTTGATGGATGCGTTCGGGCTCGCGTAGCAAAATTGCACCGCCTTGGTGTTTGTTTACGGTGGGGGCAGGGCAGCCGAAGTTTAGGTCTATGCTTTGCACGCCAAAGCGCACGGCGGCTAGGGCGTTTTTTGCCATCATGTCGGCATCGCTGCCGAGCAGTTGGGTGGCACAGGGGATGCCCGATGGGGTGCGGTTGTGCTGGGCGATTTCGGGGACGTGGCGCAGCCATGTGGCGCGGGAGTGGACGGTGTGGGTGATGCGGACAAATTCGCTGACGCATTCGTCATAGCCGCCGATGCGGGTGAGCAGGTCGCGCATGGGGGCATCGGTTAGCCCTTGCATGGGGGCGAGAATGAGTTTGGGCATGGTGGTTAGGGAGTAGGTAGGGCAGCCTGAAAAGGGGGCTGATGTTTCAGGCTGCCTATGGATGGAAGATGGGTTGCGTTGGGCTGTGTTTCAGGCTGCCTTTTGGAGCGGGCTGATGTTTGTTTAACGAATGGATGGCTGCACTCAATTGTTTTTCAGGCTGCCGTAGTAATGAATATAAGCAACGCCAAACATCGGTTTCAGCTATTCAACCCGCAACGCAACAAGACAACGCAACAGCCATGTCGCCACACAAAATAGGCAGCCTGAAAACATCAAACCCGTTTTCAGGCTGCCTTTTGCTGGGCAAGATTATTGGGCTGCGGCGGGTGCGCTCGCTTGTGTGGCGTTTTTCACCGCGTTGATTTCTTGCTGGGTGGTGGCATCATCGGTTGAATAGCGTTTCAAACCGCCGCCCAAGGCTTTATACAAATCCGCCAAGTTTTCCAGCAAGCTCAACTGGGTGGACAACACGGATGTATCCGCCGAATAGCTGCTGCGTTGCGCGTCCAGCAAATCCAACGCGCTGGCAACGCCGTGTTTGTAGCGCAGGTTGGTTAAGCGCAAACGCTCGTTGTAGGCTTTTTGTTGTGCCAAGTTGGAATCGTATTGCGTGTTCATCGCGGCGCGAGCAACCAGCGCATCGGCAACATCGCGGAATGCGCTTTCCACAGCGGCTTCGTAGGCAACTACGGCTTTTTCTTGCTCAATTTTGCTTACTTTCAACTGGTTGTGGCGTTGCCCCCAGTCAAAAATAGGCAACGACAGATTGCCGCCGTAAGACCATGTTTTATTGGATGAGTTAAACAAATTGCTCAACTGATTGCTGCCAAAGCCCAATGTGCTGGTTAGGCTGATGGTGGGGAAGAACGCCGCGCGTGCCACACCGATGTTGGCGTTGGCGGCTTTGAGCGTGTGTTCTGCCGCGATGATGTCGGGGCGATTGAGCAGCAAGTCGGATGGCAAGCCTGCGGGCAAGTTGCGGATTTTAAACTGTTGGTTCAATGCCAACGGCGCGGGCAAATCAACGGGAATTTTTTGGCTGATCAGCAATTCCAAAGCATTGCGCGCTTGTTCACGGCTGCGCACGGCGGCGGCGTAGTTGGCTTTGGCGTTTTCAATCATCGCTTCTTGCGAGCGCAAATCCAGCGCGGAAATCACGCCTGCTTTGTGGCGCACTTTCGCCAAATCGTAGGTTTTTTGGTAGCTCGACAAAGTTTTTTCGGATAACGCCATCGCGGCAGTGGCGTATTGTTCGTTGAAATAGGCTTTGGCAACGCTGGCAATCAGGCTTAGATGCGTAGCATCGCGGCTGGCGGCGGTGCTGAAATATTGTTGCAGCGCGGCTTGGCTGCTGTTGCGCACGCGCCCCCACAAATCCAACTCAAATGCGGAAATGCCCAAGCCTGCGTTGTAGCTTTCCACATCGCCACGGCTGCGGCTTGCGCCGCCGTTTGCCCCGAGGCTGGGGAATTGCGATGAGCGGGTAATCGCGTATTGAGCGCGGACTTGCTCCACGTTCAAATTAGCGGTGCGCAAATCGGTGTTGTTTTTCAAAGCGATTTCAATCAAGGCGTGCAAGCGGGGGTCGGCAAAATAGTCTTGCCAGCCCAATGATGCAGCCTGAATCGCTTGGTCGCTACCGCGCTGGCTATCGTATTTAAAGGTGTCGGATGGCAGCGCAACATTGGGTTTTTCGTATTTGGGCGCAAGGTTGCAAGCGGATAGGGCAACGCTTACGGCAACCGCAGTCAATGAATGTTTAAACACAGTTTTCATAATTTTCCTTACAGAATGGTTTTCAGGCTGCCTATGCTATACCTATTTTAGGCAGCCTGAAAACCGATTTAATGCTTGCTGAATGCTTGGGCATCCATGTCTTCTTCATCGTCAAACAAATCCAACTCGCCTTGAACGGGCGGTTGCTTGCCGCCTGTAAAGAAGCGCACCACAAGGTTCACGATGATGTAGAACATTGGCACAAGGAACACTGACAGGAACGTGCCCACCAGCATCCCCCAGAACACCGCCGTGCCGATGGCGCGTTGGCTGGCAGACGATGCGCCCGTGGCGATATACATCGGCACCACGCCCAAGATAAACGCAAACGAAGTCATCAAAATGGGGCGGAAACGCAATTTGGCGGCGCGTAATGCCGCTTCAGCGATGGATTTACCCGCATTGTGCAAGTCTTGGGCAAACTCAATAATCAGAATGGCGTTTTTCGCGCTCAAACCCATCACCGTAATCATGCCCACCGTGAAATACACGTCATTGCTGTAATTGCGAATGATTGCGCCCAAGCCTACGCCCAACATCCCCAGCGGTGCAACCATACCCACTGAAAACGGAATAGCCCAGCTTTCATATAATGCTGCCAATACCAAGAATACGGCAATCAGAGCCAGCAAATAAATCATGTTTTGTTGCGAAGTGCCTTTGGCTTCCTCGCGGGATTGACCTGCCCATTCCAAGCTGTAATTGCCTTGCAAGTCGTTCACCATTTTTTGCACTTCCGCCATTGCTTCACCTGTGGATTTGCCCGCAGCAGGCGCGCCTGTGATTTGCATGGCAGGATAGCCGTTAAAGCGTTCGCTTTGCTCCATGCCTTTTTCCCATTTTGCGGTGGCAAAAGAGGAAAGCGGAATCAGCGTGCCATTGCCCGCGGGCACGGTTAACGCCAAGATGTCTTCAGGCTGCATCCGCGATTTGGCTGATGCTTGCACAATCACGCGCTGCAAACGCCCATCGTTGGGGAAGTCGTTGACATAAGTGGACGATAAGGCGGTGCCCAATACGCTGCGAATGCTGGCAAAGCTCACGCCATTAGAAGCCGCTTTCATGCGGTCAATCTCAATTTTTAATTGCGGCGCATCGTCCAAGCCATTGGCGCGCACGTTTGAGGCGTTAAACATGGCAGGGTTTTGGCGCATTTTTTGGATTAACTCATCGCGGCGGGCAACCAATTCTTCGTGGTTGTATGTGCCACGCGCTTGCAAATAGAAGCTGAAACCTGAATCGTTACCCAATTCCATAATTGGCGGCGGATTCAACGCCAGCGCAAAACCGTCTTGGATTGCGCCGCCCATCATCGCGCCTGTGATTTTGCCCGCAACAGCATCCGCTGTGCTGCCTGCGCCAGTGCGCTCTTTCCAGTCTTTCAATATCACAAAGCCCATACCCATGTTTTGACCGCTGCCAGTAAAGCTAAACCCAGACACAGTAATCACGTTTTCCACTTCGGGCATGGAATGCGCCACTTGGTTCAGCGTTGCCAAGGTTTTTTGCGTACGCTCGGCGGTTGCGCCTGTGGGCAACTGCACGGTGGTCATAATATAGCCTTGGTCTTCGCTGGGGATAAATGAGCTGGGCAAGCGCGTAATCAACACGAATGCGCCCGCGCCCAATGCCAAGTAAATCACAAACATCACGCCAGCTTTGCGCAAGGTTTTGCCAATCCAGCCTGAATAAGTGCGCGTGCCAGCATTAAACACGCGGTTAAACCAGCCAAAAAAGCCTTTTTTGGTGTGATTATGCCCTTTGGGAATGGGTTTAAGCATGGTGGCGCACAGCGCGGGCGTGAGCGTTAATGCCAAGAAAGCGGAGAAGCCAATCGCAAACACCATGGTCAGCGAGAATTGGCGGTAAATATTACCTGCTGCGCCGCTCAACAGCGACAACGGCACAAACACCGAAACCAACACGGCGGTAATGCCGACAACCGCGCCCGAGATTTGTCCCATCGCTTTTTTGGTGGCTTGTTTTGGGCTTAACCCTTCTTCCGCCATAATCCGTTCCACGTTTTCCACCACCACAATCGCATCGTCCACCACAATGCCGATTACCAGCACCATGGCAAACATGGTCATTACGTTGATTGACATGCCCAGATATGAAATCGCGGCAAATGCGCCCAGCAGCGAAATCGGCACAACAATGGTGGGAATCAACGTGTAGCGGAAGTTTTGCAGGAAGATAAACATCACGATAAACACCAGCACAATCGCTTCCACCAGCGTGTGAATCACTTTTTCAATAGACAAAGATACGAAAGTGGAGGTGTCGTAAGGGGCTGACCATGTTACGCCTTGCGGGAAGAAGGGTTGCAACTCGTTCATTTTGGCTTTAATTGCCGTTGCAGCTGCCAAAGCGTTACCTGTGTTAGACAGCGAAACCGCCATACCTGCGGCTTTTTTGCCGTTCAAGAAAGAAGATGCGTTGTAAGATTGGCTGCCTAAGCCAATTTCTGCCACGTCTTTCAAATAAACGTTTGCGCCGTTGGTGTCGCTGCGCAGCAAAATGTTGCCGAATTCTTCGGCGGTTTTCATTTGCCCTTCTGCACTAATGGTGGCGGTGATTTGCTGCCCTTGACTGCTGGGCAAATCGCCCAATGCACCTACGGACAATTGCGCGTTTTGCGCGGAAATGGCAGCAGTTACATCGGCAAACGAGATGTTGTAGCTTTTCAGCTTGGCAGGGTCCACCCACACACGCATGGCGCGTTGTGCACCAAACAAGCGCACATTGCCCACGCCATCAATGCGTTGCAACTCGGGCACTACGTTGCGTTGCGCGTAGTCCGCCATTTCTTCTGATGATTTGGTATCAGAGTTTAGAAACACCACCATCAGGAAGTTGGAGCGTGCTTTGGATACAGTAATCCCGTTTTGTTGCACGGTGGAAGGCAGCAAGGCGGTTACTTCCGAGAGCTTGTTTTGCACGTTCATCTGCGCCAAGTCTTCGTTGGTTTCGGGCGTGAACGTGAGTGTTACGCTGCCCCTGCCGCTGGAATCGGCGGAAGTGGTCATGTAATCCAAGCCTTCCACGCCGTACATATTGCGCTCAATCACCGCCAATACGCTGTCTTCCATCACTTTTGCCGATGCGCCGGGGTAGGTGGCGGTAAGCGTGATATTGGGCGCGGCAACGGACGGATATTGCGAAATGGGCAGATTGCGAATGCCGATGACCCCCGCAATCATGATGAAAATCGCAATCACCCACGCGAAAATCGGTCTATCAATAAAAAACTTAGCCATGTTTTATTCCTTATTTGGCGGCAGAGGCTGCCTGAATTTCGGATGCGGCGGCTTTTTCTGCCGATGCGGCGGCAGGCGTTGGGGTGGCGGAATTTGCGCCTGATGCGGCTGCTTGCGGCGCAGATGCGTTTTCAGGCTGCCATTCTTTGGTTTGCACCTTGTTTGCGCCGGTTCGCGCAATCATTTGCCCTGCAATCATGGTGCCGTCCACAATCACTTTGTCGCCCGCTTTCAAACCTTCGCTGATAATCCAGTTGCTGCCCTTTTGCCCCGTTACTTTCACCACGCGCGGCTCCATGCCGCCTTGCGCGTTCACCGCCATCACGGTGTCGGTTTGACCGCGCGTAACGGCTTGTTGCGGCACAACAAAGGCGTTGGTTACGCCCGCCAGCGGCAATTTCACGCGAACGTATAAACCGTTCATCAAAACGTGTTCAGGGTTGGGCACGATGGCGCGGATGGTGAATTGCCCTGTGCTTTCGTCCACCGTTGAATCGGCAAACAGCAAACGCGCTTTGTGTGGGTATTCTGTGCCATCTTCCAGCATTACGCTCGCTTCCACGCTTTCGTTTGCCACGCGGTCGCCCGAGGCAAGCTGTTTGCGCAGTTTCAGCATATCGCTGGCGGATTGTTTGATGTTTACATACAAATAGTCGTTTTCGGTAATCAACGCCATTTGTGTGCTGTTGGCGGTTACCAACGCGCCTTCGGTTACCAGCGATTGCCCGATTACGCCTGAAATTGGTGCGGTGATGTGCGCGTGGTTCACGCTCACTTGCGCGGCTTTAATTGCGGCGTTGGCGGATTTCACTTGCGCTTGGGCAGAACGTTGCGCGGCAAGCGCGGCATCCCAGTCTTGTTTACTAATCGCATCGGCGGTCACCAAAGGTTGATAGCGCGACACATCGGCGTTGGCTTTGGCTAACGCGGCTTGTGCGCTGGCAAGGCTGGCGCGCGCGCTTTCTAGGTTGGCAACATAGCTGGCATCATCCAGTTGATACAAAGGCTGACCCGCGCGAACGGTGTCGCCCTCTTGGAACAAGCGGCGTTTCACGATGCCTGAAACCTGAGGAATAATCGGTGCGGAACGCACGGCTTCCAAGCGTCCCGGCAAATCCGTTTCCAGCAATACGTTTTCTGGATGAACCGTCAGCACGCTCACGGTGGGGGCGGGTATTTGCTGTTTTGCGCTTGCGCCTTGCTGCTGTGCGCTTGCGCCGTCTTTGCCATTGCACGCGGCAAGTGCTAACGATGTAGCCGCGGCTAACACGGCGATACGCCAAGGTTGTGCTGTCATACTTGTTTTCCTGTTTGACTATGATTGAAGCATTTGCAGGCAGCCTGAAAACCCAATGCTTTGGTTTCAGGCTGCCTTTCAAGGTTTGGTAAAACGCGGTATTATACATACATTGATGTATGTTGATTAAATTTTTTAAAAACAAAACATAGGGGGTCGCCTCATGTGAAAAACCAAAACCGAAGCCACAAGAACACGCCAACATTTGCTGGATGCCGCCTTGGAAGTTTTTTGGCGCGATGGTGTAACCCGCGCTTCATTGCAGGCGATTGCCCAGCAAGCAGGCGTTACGCGCGGCGCGTTGTATTGGCATTTTAAAAATAAGGAAGATTTGTTTGAAACGCTGTTTGAGCAGCAATACGCCGATTTTTTGGCGGCGTTTAACGACCAAACCTTGCGCGATAACCAAGATGTATGGGCGCATTTGCAGCATAACTTAAACGCCATGTTTGAAACCTTGGCAACCAACCCATCGCGGCATAAATTTTGTGATGTGATGTTTGCCAAATGCGAGCAAACTGCCAGCAACGAAACGATTACCGAGCTGGCGCATCGTTATCATCGCTTGTTTCAAAAACAAATTGCTTACGCGCTGCATTTGAGTCGTGAGCAAGGGAGGCTGCCTGAAAACACCGATATTGAGCTGGCGGCGATTTATTTGGAAAGCAGCTTGGTGGGCTTGATTAAGATTTGGTTGGATGAGCCTAACCGCTTTGATTTAATTGGCAAATCTCGGCAGGTGATTGCGGCGAATATGCGGACGTTGCAGCAGGGGATTTTGCAATAGATGATGGTGCTGAAATAGGCAGCCTGAAAATCGTGTCAATCGTTTTCAGGCTGCCTTTTGTTAAGCTGTGTTAATTTTTTACATACAAACGCTTGCGTATTTGTTTGGGCATCGGTTATATTTCAGCCAGTTGTATCGTTATGGCACGGCGTGGCAGCCGTGTTTTCTTTAAACATGTTGTAAATCTAGGTTAAGGCAGCCTGAAAAGGCAACCAACAAAAGTTTACAACACATAACAAAGGGAGCACCCCATCATGCAACCACAGCACAACAAGACGCAAAACGATAATTTACAGCGCAATTTGAAAAACCGCCATTTGCAGCTGATTGCCATTGGCGGCGCAATTGGCACGGGCTTGTTTATGGGCTCGGGCAAAACCATTCACTTGGCAGGGCCATCGGTTTTGCTTACTTATATTCTGATTGGTTTTTTTCTGTTTTTTGTGATGCGGGCGATGGGCGAATTGTTGCTGTCTAACCTGCATTACAAATCGTTCACCGATTTCACCCACGATATTTTAGGCTCAGGCGCGGGTTTTTTTGTGGGCTGGACGTATTGGTTTAGCTGGGTGGTGATTGGCATGGCAGACATCATCGCCATCACGGGCTATATTCAATTTTGGTGGCCCGATGTGCCGCTGTGGCTGCCTGGATTGGGCTGTATTATTTTGATTACCAGCCTGAATATGCTCACGGTTAAGCTGTTTGGCGAAATGGAGTTTTGGTTCGCGCTGATTAAAATCGTGGCGATTTTATCGCTGGTGTTGGTGGGGATTTATTTGGTGAGCACAGGATTTGTGAACCCCAACACAGGCATCAAGGCTTCGATAACCCACTTATGGGCGCGCGAAGGCGGCTTTTTCCCCAATGGCATCAATGGCTTTTTTGCTGCGTTCCAAATTGCATTTTTCGCGTTTTTGGGGATTGAATTGGTGGGCACGGCGGCGGCGGAAGCGGAAGACCCCTATCGCAATTTGCCCATTGCCATTAACCGCATTCCCGTGCGCATTATCGTGTTCTATTTGCTGGCGTTGATGGTGATTATGACAGTTACGCCTTGGGATGAAGTGAACCCGAAAGTGAGCCCATTTGTGAATATGTTTACGCTGATTGGCATTCCCATCGCTGCGAGTTTGATTAACTTGGTGGTGCTGTCGTCCGCGCTGTCGTCTGCTAACAGCGGGATGTTTTCCACTGGGCGGATGCTGTTTGGCTTGGCGCGCAACGATTCTGCGCCGACTGTTTTTGGCAAGCTGAACATCAGCGGCGTGCCTGTGCCTGCGTTGCTGTTTTCGTGTATGTTTTTGTTTGTCGGCTTGATTTTGACTTATTTTAAAGACAGCGATGACATCATGAAGGTGTTTACCATTGTGAGCACCGTTTCCAACATCGGCTTTATTTTTGTGTGGAGCATGATTTTGCTGGCGTATGTGAAATACCGCAAAACGCGCCCCGATTTGCACGCGCAATCGGTGTATAAAATGCCAGGTGGTGTGCCGATGGCTTGGACGTGTTTGGCTTTCTTGCTGTTTTCCATGTATTTATTTACCCGCGATGCCGATACGCTGCAAGGGATGCTGTTTACGCCGCTTTGGTTTGGTTTCTTGTCGGTGATTTATTTAGTGAAATATCGCAAGACGGTGAAATAAGGGTTTTCAGGCTGCCTAAAATGTTGAGGCAGCCTGAAAATTATAGTTAGCCAAGATAACGAGTAGGGCGTGTGGTTTTGCCATGCACCATTGAGCTTTACCAAATGGTACGTGAACAAAGTTCACACACCTTACGCATCATTTTCTAACGGCAATCGTTTCAGGCTGCCTTTGAATCCACCAAAGGCAGCCTGAAAACAAAGCGCGTGTTCCACAACACAGATAAACCTTTTTCAGGCTGCCTTATCATAAGCAGCCTGAAAACCATTGTGAAAGGCAATCATGCAAATCTATCTTGTTGGCGGCGCAGTCCGCGACCAACTGCTCGGCTTGCCCGTGAAAGACCGCGATTGGGTGGTGGTGGGCGCGGATGCCGAGGAATTGCTGCGGCAAGGCTATCAGCCCGTGGGCAAAGATTTCCCTGTGTTTTTGCACCCCGAAACACGCGAGGAATACGCCCTTGCCCGCACCGAGCGCAAAACCGCCAAGGGCTACGCAGGCTTCGCCTTTTATGCCGACAAAACCATCACGCTGGAACAAGACCTGCTGCGCCGCGATTTAACCATCAACGCCATGGCGCAAGACGTTTCAGGCTGCCTAATAGACCCCTTTGGCGGGCAACGTGATTTGCGCGACAAAATCCTGCGCCACGTTTCCCCAGCCTTTGCCGAAGACCCCGTTCGCATCTTGCGCACCGCCCGCTTTGCCGCGCGATATGGTTTTGCCGTTGCGCCCGAAACCATGCAGCTGATGCGCGATATGGTGGCGGCGGGCGAAGTGGACGCGCTGGTTGCCGAACGCGTGTGGCAAGAATTAGCCAAAGGCTTAATGGAAGCCAACCCGCGCCGCATGATTGAAATCCTGCGCGAATGTGGCGCGCTCGCCATCTTGTTGCCCGAAGTGAACGCGCTGTTTGGCGTGCCGCAACGCGCCGATTACCACCCCGAAATTGACACGGGCGAACACACGCTGCTGGTGTTGCAACGCGCCGCCGCGTTGGGTTTAACCCTGCCCGAACGCTACGCCGCCTTGCTGCACGACGTGGGCAAAGCCCTCACCCCCGCCGACATTCTGCCCAAACACATCGGACACGATATGCGCGGCATAGACCCCATCCGCCAAATCAACCAACGCTGGCGCGTGCCCAAGCAATGCGCTGAGCTGGCGGAATTGGTGTGCGCATACCACATCCAAATCCACAACATCGGCAACATCAAAAGCGCGGGCAAAATCATCAAACTGCTGAAAAAAATAGACGCATTTCGCCGCGGCGAGCGTTTTCAGGCTGCCTTAAACGTGTGCCAATGCGACCAACAAGGCAGGCTGGGCAAAAGCGAAGCCGATTATCCGCAACGCGCCCATTGCCTTGCCCTGCTTGCCGCCGCGCAAACGGTAAACGCAGGCGCAATCGCCCAGCAATACGCCCATCAACCCGAGCAAATCCCCATCAAAATTGACGAAGCCCGCGCCGATGCTGTGCGCCCCGTGCAACGCGCCTATCAACGCGCAGAGTAGGGCAGCCTGAAAAGCCATTAGCCAAAGTGAGCAAAAGGTGTAATCCAAAGTAAGCATCTGAATTTTAAAATTGAAATTGCCGTTATAGGGCAATAACGCTATAATCGCCCTCGCTTTGGCAACTCCGCCAAATGCCTGCCCCTTTTGCATAATCGGCAGCCTGAAAATCGTTTTTAAAGGATTCAAAACCATGAAAAAAACCGTATTGACCCTTGCCACAGCATTAGTGTGTTCTACCGCATTCGCCCACGGCATTGAAGCAGGCGAAGCCTACGCCTATCCCACCGTGCAAGGCATGACCCAAGGCGGCGCATTCGTTAGCCTAACCAACACCGAGAAAAAAGACGACAAACTGGTTTCTGCCACCGCCAGCAAACAATTTGCCGACAAAATCGAACTGCACACCCATGTGAACGACAACGGCGTGATGCGTATGCGCGAAGTCAAAGGCGGCATCCCCTTGCCCGCCGGTCAAACCCAAGAACTCAAACGCGGCAGCTACCACATCATGTTCTTCGGTTTGAAAAAACCGCTGCAAGAAGGCGATAAATTTGACCTAAATCTCAAATTCAAAAACGCCAAACCGCAAAAAATCACCGTAACCGTGAAACCCATGCAAGCAGGCGCAATGCCCGCGCATGACCACGGCGCAGGCGAAGCCAAACACGCGCACTAATTGGTAAACCGCGATACACAGCTTTTCAGGCTGCCTAAGATGCTCATTGGAACATTTTAGGCAGCCTGAAAACATTAAAGCAGCCCATTTCAGGCTGCCTTTTTGTAGTCAATGCTCCTCACGCGCATGGTTAATCGTGTATTTGGGAATTTCCACCACCAAATCTTCATCGCACACCTTCGCTTGGCAGCTCAACCGCGATTCCGCCTCCAAGCCCCATGCTTGGTCAAGCAAATCTTCCTCCATTTCAGTCGGCTCGGGCAAGCTGTCAAACCCCTGCCGCACAATCACATGGCAAGTGGTGCAGGCGCATGATTTTTCGCAAGCGTGGTCAATTTCAATGCCGTTATCCAACAGCACATCGCAAATGGTTTCGCCAGAGGGCGCGGTTTCAATGATTTTCCCCTCGGGGCAAAGCTCGGCGTGGGGCAAAACGGTTATTTTAGGCATGGTTGTTTCCTTGTTTGTGTGTGAAGCGCGATTATAGCGGAATTAGAACCCATGTTCATAAGCAGCATAGCCGAATTTTTTATTCATTTTTGGTGCGGATACAAGGCGAGTTTCAAGCCAATAGCGAAACTATTGGCGCAGAAGCTCAACGCCGTAGTCGTGCCAAAAGGGATAAAAAATGGCGATGATGCTTGTGAATATGGGTTCTTAGGCAGCCTGAAAACGAAAAACCGCATGAAACGTATGCCCAT
Source organism: uncultured Kingella sp. (assembly GCA_963551505.1). GTDB lineage: Bacteria > Pseudomonadota > Gammaproteobacteria > Burkholderiales > Neisseriaceae > Kingella_B. Next base: position 7,554 of record CAUVGV010000004.1, on the reverse strand, counting down.
GCGGTTTTGTTGTGCGGTTATGCGATTAGCCACCCGATTGTTTCACCATATAATGCACAGTTGCTTTAATGTCGTCATCGCTCAAAGCGGTGTTGCCCCCTTTGGGCGGCATGGCATTGAAGCCATTGATGGCGTGCTGCACCAAAGTCTCTTCGCCTTGTTTGATGCGCGGTGCCCAGTCTTCGTTTTTGGTTACTTTGGGCGCGCCGGGGATGGGCGAAGTTGCGCCGTGGCAGGCTTTGCAGGTTTGATTAAAAATTTCCGCGCCGCGAGCCGCTGCTTGGTCATCGCCTGCGCCGCCTGATGCAGCAGCAGTGGCTGGGGCAGATGCGCTGGCAGCATCCGAAGCAGCGGGCGCAGAAGCATCGCTAGATGCGGCAGGCGCAGCAGCGGGCGCAGGAGTAGGCGCAATATCTTTGGGCGCACCCACCACCAGTTGCCCAGTTGGCATGATGCGCGTTTCGGTGGCTTCTTTGGTGGTGGCGGCTACATCGGCGTAATAGCCGCTGCTTGCCAGCTTCATCAGCAACGCAATAACAGCAGCCACAATCACAATGCCGCTAACTAATGTGAACAAGGCTGAGCCTTGGGTTTTTTGTTTTGGATTCATGGGATATTTCTCGCCATAGGGGTTTGTGTTCAAGGTGTTCAAAATAAATGTTAATTGAGCTTAACATGATTTTGCGTGATTATACTGAATTTGCGGCTGGGTTTCCAAGTCAAAATCGCAGAGATTTTTTTGCGCAAAGGCGGATTTTCGGGTATCCTTGCGCACTTTCTTGTACCCGTAGCTCAGTTGGAAGAGTGTCGGTTTCCGAAGCCGAAGGTCGCTGGTTCGATCCCAGTCGGGTGCGCTTTAATGATATTAAAAATCAACGATTCACTATTTGCAAAAGCAACTTGGTGCAATCGTTGATTTTTTTATAACGTGCCGTTTAGTGCATAACTGCCGAAAAGATTTTCAGGCTGCCTCTTGTGAACCAATAGGCAGCCTGAAACGCTATTGCGCCAGCAATGCCCGCCAACGCGCCACTTGCGCTTTGACCTGCTCGGGCGCGGTGCCGCCGATGTGGTTACGCGCGTTCAGGCTGCCCTCGGGGGTGAGGATGCTGTACACATCGTTTTCAATCAACGGGCTAAACCCTTGCAGCACGGCAAGCGGCAGGTCGGCGAGGTCGCATTTTTGCGTGTCGGCATGACGCACGACTTGGGCGACGATTTCGTGGCTGTCGCGGAACGGCACGCCTTTTTTTACCAAATAGTCGGCTAAATCGGTGGCGGTGGCGTAGCCTTGTAGCACGGCAGCGCGCATATTTTCGGGCTTCACGGTGATGCCGCGCATCATGTCGGCGTAGATGCGCAGCGTGTCCACCAGCGTGTTTACGGTGTCAAACAGCGGTTCTTTGTCTTCTTGGTTGTCTTTGTTGTAAGCGAGGGGCTGCGATTTCATCAGCATCATCAAGCCTGTAAGGTGTCCGATGACGCGCCCTGATTTGCCGCGCACCAGCTCGGGCACATCGGGGTTTTTTTTCTGCGGCATGATGCTGGAACCTGTGCAAAAACGGTCGGCGATGTCTATAAAGGCGAAGCGCGGCGACATCCACAAAATCAGTTCTTCGGATAGGCGGCTCAAATGCACCATGATTAGCGATGCGGCGGCGGTGAACTCTATAGCGAAGTCGCGGTCGGAGACGGCATCCAACGAGTTTTGGCAAATTTGTTCAAAATCAAGCAGTTTGGCGGTGGTTTCGCGGTGGATGGGGAAGGTGGTGCCTGCCAGCGCGGCTGCGCCCAGCGGCATACGGTTTACGCGGCGGCGGCAGTCTGCCATGCGCTCGTCGTCGCGCCCGAGCATTTCTACATAGGCGAGCAAGTGGTGCCCGAAGCTGACGGGTTGGGCGACTTGCAGGTGGGTGAACCCCGGCATCACGGTGGCGGCGTGATCGGCGGCGAGGTCTAGCAGGGCAGTTTGCAAATCTTTGATGAGACTGCGGATGGTGGTGATTTCGTCGCGCAGCCAGAGGCGGATGTCGGTGGCGACTTGGTCGTTGCGGCTGCGCCCTGTGTGCAGGCGTTTGCCTGCGTCGCCGATTTTGTCGGTGAGGCGGCGTTCTATGTTCATGTGCACGTCTTCTAGGTCTAGCGACCATTTCAGGCTGCCTGCTTGGATTTCGGCGGCGATTTCTGCCATGCCGCGTTGGATGGCGGCTAGGTCGGCTTCGGAAAGGATGCCTGCTTCGTGCAGCATTTGAGCGTGGGCGAGCGAGCCTTGGATGTCCCATTGGGCGAGGCGTTGGTCAAAATTGATTGAGCCTGTGTATTGTTTGACAAGTTCGGAGACGGGTTCGTTGAAGCGTCCTGACCATGTTTTGGCGGGGGTTGTCATGGGGTGTCCTTTGCGGTGGGTGGGGGATGGGATTTTCAGGCTGCCTTGGGTGGCAGGGTGGGGTAATGGTTAATGGTGGGTGAACAAGTTTACGCCCTGCTATCGTGGTTGTTTTGATGGATGTGAGGCAGCCTGAAAGGGGGATTTAAGCTGCGGGCGGTGGGGCTGCGGGGCGTGGGTATGGCGGCGCAACGCCATGAAAATGGCTTGGGCTGCGGGGATGTTTGAGGCAGCCTGAAATGGGGGTTAGGGCGCGCTGGCATTGCTGATTGTTGCGCTGGCGGTTGGTTCGCATTGGGCTAAATCGGTGCAGTAAAACGGGTAGGTGCCTGATAGGGCTTGGCGATAGACGGTGATTTCTTCGGGCGCGCCGCAGCTGTCGGCGAAAATGACGAGTTGGGGCAGGTCGGCGCGGTGTTCGGGGTTTGCCCAGATGTGGTAGGCGATGGGTTGGTAGTCGCTGGGTTTGGGGGATTTGGCTTCGCACGATGTGGGTTTGATTTCTTCGGGCTGGCGGACGGCATCGGGCGGGGGAAAGCCTGCGGGCAGAGCGTATTTGTTGCTGTCGCCGCTGAGGTTGTAGCGTTTGCCGCTGCTTTTGGCTATTTGGATTTGGTCGGTGGTGTTGTAGGTGAAGTCGGTGGGGCTGGGGGGTAGGCGTTTGATGTATAGCGCGGTTTGGGCTTTGTCGTAGGCGAGCATTTCTTCAAATTGGGCATCGCGCTGCTCTTCGCTTTGGTTGCGGTAGTCAAAGACTTTTAAGCCCCATGCGGCTTCTAGCTCGGCGGCGGATAGGTCAAACAGGCAACTGCTGCCGAGTTCGCTGTGGATTTGTTGTAATAGCTCATCGGTGGTTTGGATGGTTTTCAGGCTGCTGCATGGTTTGCCCGCGCTGGTGCTGCTGGCGATGGCGGTGGTGGACGCGGCGTTAGGGGTGTGGGATTGGGGGTGGCAGGCGGTGAGGGCTGCGAGGGCAAGGAGGGTGAGGGGTGTTTTCATGTGGTGTTGTGAGTGAGGTGGTTTTCAGGCTGCCTTTTGGGGGGTAAGGGGGGATGCAGCCTGAAAAGGATTATAGAGTTAAATCTTCTGGATAAACAATAAAATAGCCAAACTTGCCTTTTTTAACGATGCCGCCTGCGGCTTTGCCTTTTTCGGTTAAGTGATAGGATTTTCCTTGCAATTCTTGCAAACCCGCTGCGCATAGGCGTTTGTTGCATTCGGCGGTATCTATGCCCCATTTTTCGGCAAGTTTGGCGGCGGTTAGGTGGTTGTATTGCTTGTCGCTGTTTTCTTCGGCAAATTCTTCGGTTTTTTCTACCACATCCAATGAAATTTTGACTTCTTCACTGATGCGGATGATGCGTTGCGCTTCGTCGTAGGCTTCTTTGTAAGTGGTGGCATCATCGCGGCGGATGAGCAAAATGCCCATTTCGTTGTTGTTGATTTGGCTAAATTCGTAAAGATTGAGGCTGGTAATAATGCACGCGCCTTCGCTGATGTAGCATTTGGCGTGCAAATTGGCGCAATAGCTGGTGCGAACGTAATCCAGCGTTTTTAACCAATTGGCTTCGGCGGGCTGCAATTCGCTTTTGCCGTACACAATCCGTATGTCAATTTTCATGCGGTTTTTGTCTTCCAGCAGCTCTTTGATGCGGTCGCTGAATTTGAGGTAGGGGCTAATCAGATACAGGCGTTCTTTGGCTTGTTTGATTAACTCTTCCAGATAATAAGATGTGGCACTGGTGTTGAGAAATTTGGGCATGGTGTAGTCCTGAATACTTTAAACGAATGAGGCAGCCTGAAAATAGCTTTGGCGGCGAGTTGTTGCTCTATCGTGAGCATCAAAGGCAGCCTTGCCCCTTTGTCCAAATCTTTGATTTGGGTATAAGTGAGCATCTAAATCTTTGATTTAGCCATGCGAACTTATGCAAAGCCAAAGGGGTATATCGCAGTGCAACGCACAATATTGAAAACCGTTTCAGGCTGCCTATTTCATCACTCATCGCCCTTGCGCGCCAAAATTTTGCGCTTGCCTGCATGGTCGGCGGCGGAAACGATGCCTTCGGCTTCCAGTTGGTCGATGATGGTGGCGGCTTTGTTGTAGCCGATGCGCAAATGGCGTTGCAGCGAGGAAATGGTGGCTTTTTGCGTGCGCACGATGACTTCAACGGCTTGGTCAAACAGCGGGTCTTTTTCGCTGCTGCCGCTGCCGTTGGGGCTGCCGTCAAAATTGAACTCGGCTTGCTCGGGCGACAGGATTTCTTCCACGTAATCGGGCTCGCCAAATTGTTTCAAGTAATCCACCACGCGGTGCACTTCTTCGTCTGCCACAAATGCGCCGTGCACGCGCTGCGGATAGCCTGTTCCGGGAGGCAGGAACAGCATATCGCCTTGTCCCAGCAAGTTTTCTGCACCCATTTGGTCTAGCACGGTGCGGCTGTCAATTTTGCTGGATACTTGGAACGCGATGCGGGTGGGGATGTTGGCTTTGATTAAGCCTGTAATCACGTCCACGCTGGGGCGTTGCGTCGCCAAAATCAGATGGATGCCTGCGGCGCGGGCTTTTTGCGCGAGGCGGGCAATGAGCTGCTCAATTTGTTTGCCCGCCACCATCATTAAATCGGCAAACTCGTCCACCACCACCACGATAAACGGCAGTTTTTCCAACGGCTCGGGGTCGTTGGGCGTGAAGCTGAACGGGTTGGCGATTTTTTCGCCCCGCGCGGCGGCTTCGGTGATTTTTTCGTTGTAACCCACAAGGTTGCGCACGCCCACATGGCTCATCAGGCGGTAGCGTTTTTCCATTTCGTTCACGCACCAATTGAGCGCGTTGGCGGCGTGTTTCATATCGGTTACCACGGGGGCGAGCAGGTGGGGAATGTCTTGATAAACCGAGAGTTCCAGCATTTTCGGGTCTATCATAATCAGGCGCACATCGTCGGGCGTGGCTTTGTAGAGCATGGACAAAATCATGCTGTTTACGCCAACGGATTTGCCCGAGCCTGTTGTGCCAGCCACCAAAAGATGCGGCGCTTTTGCCAAATCGGTTACCACGGGCTCGCCGGTGATGTCTTCGCCCAGCGCAAGGGTAAGTTTGCTGTGGCTGGCGGCAAAGGCGGGCGAGTCAAACACTTCGCGCAGGCGGATAGTTTGGCGTTTGGGGTTGGGCAGTTCCAGCCCCATGCAGGTTTTGCCCGGGATGGTTTCCACCACGCGAATGGCGGTTACGCCGAGGCTGCGTGCCAAATCTTTTTCCAAATTGGTAACCGAGCTGCCGCGCACGCCCACGTCGGGTTCAATTTCGTAGCGCGTAATCACGGGGCCGGCGTAGGCATCCAGCACTTTGACTTTCACGCGATACTCGCCCAGCTTTTCTTCTATGGTAATGCTGTTTTCCAGCAATTCTTCTTGCGATTGCACGGCTTCGGGGTCGTGTTGCGCGGGGGAAAGCAGGCTGAGCGGCGGCAGAATGTAGCCTTGGCTGGGGTCAATTTCAGGCTGCCCTTGCTGGGCGTGGTAAGCGGCGAAATCGGCTTCGGTAAGGGTTACTTCGCTGTGGTCGTGCGCGGGATGGGCGGGCGTTGGGGGCGCGAAGAAATGGCTGGCGAACTGCTCGGGGGCTTGCGCTTCGGGCTGGGTGGATTGTGTGGCGGCGGCTTGCGCTTGGTAAAAATTGGCGGGTTCTATGATTTCGGGCGCGGGCAGGGGGCTGGGCTCAACGATGGTGGGCGCGGGGATGGTAACGCTGGCGATGGGCGCAGAGGCAGCCTGAAACGCTGCTTGGCTTTTTTCGGCGATGGGCAGCGGCAGGCGGTTGGCTTGGGTGGTGAAACGGGGGGCATTTTCGGCTTGATGTTTGCGCGCGGCGGGGGTGTCGGTGTGGGAGAGGTTTGCCCAGATTTCGCGCTCGGGGATGATTCTCGGGCTGCGTTGGTTGTCAAACGTGCTTGCCCACGGCTGCGGCTCGGGCAAGGGGTTGAGCTTGTTGGCAAGGGCGTGCTGCTCGGCTTGCTGTTTGAGCAGGCGGGCGGTTTGCTGTTTGGCGAGGCTGTATTGGATGTCGTTGAAATCAATGGTTTCTAGGTTGGCGATGGGGAGGGTGATTTCGCTGTGGGTTGGCTCGCTGGGTTCGTTGTGGTTGCGCTGAAATTCGCTTTGCTCGTTTTCAGGCTGCGTTTGGCTGGCGGCGGCGATAAAGTTGGTTTCCAGCAGGCGGTTTACTTCGTCTTGCGGGTTGCGCACAAGGGTGATGGGCGTGGCATCGTGGTCAATAGAGGATAGCTCGCTTGGGGTGGTTTCGGGGATTTCGTTGTGGGATGGGGTTTCAGGCTGCCTATTGGTGTGCAATGCGCTGAAATCTAGGTGGATTTCTTCGTCGTCGGGATGGTTTGGGCTTTGCTGAAACCCGTTTTCAGGCTGCGTTGTGTGGTTGGTCGCGGGAGTGTTTTCAAAGGCTGGGCGCAATTCTACATGATGGAAGCGGTGGTCAATCAGGATTTCAGGCTGCTCGGCGGCTTGGGTGGCGGCGGCGCGCAGCATATTGCGGGTGGCTTCTTCTAGCGTGATGACGTTGTTGGGCTGTTGGGGTTGGTTGGCTGATTCTGGCTCGGCGGCGGGCGTGGATTGCTCGGCGGCATCGTCAATCAGGGTGAAGGCGATGCCGTTGTTGGGGAGGGTGGGCGCGGGTGGGGCTTCGGGCGCGGGGTCATCCACGGGGAGTTCAAGCTGTTGCGCGATGGGTTCGGGTTGGGGGGCGGTTTCGGGTTTGTAGCCGTCGATGATTTTGTAGCGCGGCTGGTTTTTTTGGTGTTGTTCCAGCTCGGCTTGCCATTGTTTTTCGTTTTTGGTTTGTTTGTAAACGAGATAGGCGAGGGTGGCAACGAGGATGAGTGTGAGAATGAAGTACATGATATTTAAGGGAAGTTGTGAAGTCGGGGAAGGGCGGATTTTACAGGGTTTTGGGGGGATTTTGTAGGGGGCTGGAGGGCAATGGAGCAGCCTGAAATGAAGTTTGGCGTGGTACTTTGTGGTTGGTGTTTGAGGCAACCTAAAAATGGGATAGTGCTTTGTGGTTAACTTTATATGTAGCTTTAACCATGCGCTTCATGCCAGCGGGCACTTACTTTTCTTTGCTTCGCCAAAGAATGAGAACCTGCATTCGCTATCTG
>CAUVGV010000003.1:0-33331 GCA_963551505.1 uncultured Kingella sp. | reverse complement strand
ATTTATTTTAATAAATTTGATTTGCATATATATATATATAATTTACGCTTTTCCACAACCTAGACGGAGCAACATCATGGCAAAAAATCCAATGGACGAATTTGTTAGCAGAATTTTCAATTCTATTGAAAGTGCAACTGGCATCAGTTTTGATGAGAAGCAAAAAGCCTTTTTGGGTCTTAAAAAATTACGTGAACAAAAAGCCAACATCTTGATTACTGGCGCAACAGGCTGTGGCAAAAGTTCTACTATTAATGCACTATTTGAAACTGAGCAAGCTAAAGTGGGGCAAGGTGCTGACCCCGAAACCATGGATATCGCCCGTTATGAATTGGGTAATTTAACGCTATGGGACAGCCCAGGGTTGGGTGATGGCAAAGAAGCGGATGAACGCCATTCTCAAAACATAGCTAATAAATTAATTGAAAAAGGCAGCGATGGCAACGCGTTGATTGATTTGGTTTTGGTGGTGTTAGATGGGGGCTCGCGTGATTTGGGTACATCATATAAATTAATTGAAAAAGTAATCATCCCTACATTGGATAAAAATAGCAAACGCCTATTGGTGGCGATTAACCAATGCGATATGGGCATGAAAGGACGTAACTGGGATTATGAAAACAATGTTCCTGAAGCTCCTTTGGTTGAATTCTTACAACAGAAAGTGCTATCTGTACAAAAACGTATTTTTGAAACCACGGGTGAGATTGTTGATGTAATTTACTACTCGGCTGGCTTTAAAGATGGCGACCAAGAGCAACGCTCCTACAATATGGCAAAATTATTTGCGTTTATTTTGGAACATTTGCCTGAAAACAAAAGAGTAGTTACCGTAGAACAAGCGAATGTGAACATAAATAATAATAACAACGATGGACTGGATGACTATATCGAACGTCAAAAAGAAGCTGTTTGGAGTGCGATATTAGGAGCAGTTGGCAATAAAGTGGCTAGTGCTCTTGGAACCATTGCAGATGGCATCAGCTCAGCTATTTCTTGGATTAAATCTTGGTTTTAGTTAATAAACCACGCGAGAAACCATGCGAAACTACCGAAAAGATGCCATTGACCAAGCTGCCAACAAAATAGGCATTCGCTTAGATGTGCTATTGGTTGGTGCAACAGGTGTGGGTAAATCCAGTACGCTCAATGCCCTATTTGGCGAAATGGTTGCCAAACAAGGCGAGGGAGTTGACCCCGAAACCATGCTGGTTAATAAATACGAGTTAAGCCCTAACCTGCGATTTTGGGATAGTCCAGGGTTGGGCGATGGCAAAGCTGCTGATTTAGCGCATTCCAAAAAGTTAATTGATACCCTATGGGAAACATATTCTCTGAATAACTCTTCTGAAAAATGGGGTTATATCGATTTAGTTATGGTTATTCTAGATGCGTCTTCCCGCGATTTGGGGACAACATATAACCTATTGGAACGGGTTATTTTGAAAAACTTTCAAGCGGATCGCGTTTTGGTCTGTTTAAATCAAGCGGATATGGCGATGAAAGGTCGGCATTGGAATAGTCAGCGTAATGCTCCTGATGCAGAATTAATTGCTTTCTTAAATGAAAAGGTGTTATCAGTACAAAAACGATTAAAAGAAGCGACAGGGCTAACTATTCCCAAACCTGTTTATTATTCAGCAACACGCCGCTATCATCTGAATGAATTGTTGGATTTTTTAATTCAGCATTTTCCTAGCGAAAAGCGAGTATTGCCACGTTAATGTTTTTAGATTTTTGCTAACCAAGCATAAACTTACACACTCTGACGGCAAGCAGTCTCCACCCCACAGAAGGCAGCCTGAAAGCGGTTTCCCCTTTTCAGGCTGCCTCAACCATTTACCCCAGAGGCAGCCTGAAAACACAAAACCGTTTCGCATCATGCCAAACGTCTTTTAAATCCCACCACGCAACAGCAGCCTGAAACCCATTCCAACCAAGCTCAACCCACCAACCCCATTTTCAGGCTGCCTCATCCCTCAAACAAAAAATCAGCCCACCGAAACCCCAAGTTCCGATGGGCTAATTTCTATCTATCCACTCATAACAGCTAACTCAACGCCACTTCCGTCAGCAGCATCACCGTCGCAATCGCCAGCAATGCGCCAATCATCGGCAGCACAAATTTCACCCATTTGTTAAACGGAATATTCAACATTTGCAGCGTAACCAGCACCAAACCGGTCGGCGCAAGGAACAGCATCGCATATTGCCCCCACATATACGCGCTCACCACAATATGCCGTGGCACGCCCACCGTATCCGCCAACGGCGCCATAATCGGCATAGACAGCACCGCCAAGCCAGAAGAAGACGGCACAATCAAGCCAAGGAAGAAGAACACCACCAGTTGCGCCATAATAAATAAAGCGGGCGGCATACCAGTTACCAAGTGGGTAGAAAAATCCAAAATGGTATCGGAAATCAAGCCTTCTTCCAGCACCATGTTCACGCCGCGCGCCAAACCGATAATCAGCGATACGCCCACCAATTCAGACGCGCCTTTGGTAAACGAGTTCACAATATCCTGCTCGCTCAACCCCGATAAAATCATCACAAAAAACGCAATGGTTAAGAACGAAGCCGCCATTTGCGGGAACCACCAGCCGCGCGACATCACGCCCCACACCAAAATAGGGAACGCCGCCACAAACAGCACCAAAATCACTTTTTTGCGCCAGTCAAACGCCACTTCGCCTTCGGCTTTCACATCTTGCATATACAATTTGTAAAACTCTTCGCGGTCTTCATAAGTGTACGAGAAGCTGGGGTCGGCTTTGATTTTGTTGGTGTACCAGCGCAGGTAGGCAATCACGCAGCCCACGCCCAGCACCAAGCCAATCGCACGCGGCACAATGCCTTGCGTAAATACAATCCCCGCCGCGTTAGACGCAATCACCACCGAGAACGGGTTGATGGTGGAAAACGCCGTCCCCATCGACGAAGCCAAGAAAATCGCGCCCACGCACACAATAGAATCGTAGCCCAGCGACAAGAACACGGGCACCAGAATCGGATAGAACGCCACCGCTTCTTCTTCCATGCCGCAGGTGGTGCCACCCAGCGCCATCAATACGCAAACCATGAACACAATCATAAATTCATTGCCTTTGCTGCGTTTGGAAAGCGCGGTTAAGCCCGCGTTGAATGCGCCGGTTTTGTTAATCACACCGATTAAGCCGCCGAGCACAAAGATAAACGCCATCACGTCTGCGCCTTCAATCGTGCCGCGCACCATGCTTTCGGCAATGTCGCCCAAGCCTTTGGGGTGTTGCGGCACGCGCTGATAGCTGTTGGGAATGGCGATGGGCTTGCGAATCACGCCGTCGGTAAAGTTTTTCAGCTCAATTTTGATGTTGAGTTTGTCCAAAGTTTCTTTGGTGGCGGGCATGGTGGTGTCTGCCTCGCCGTGTTTTTTGATGACAAACACTTTCTCGGTTGAGTTGTAAGTCAGTTTTGAATAAGTACCAGAAGGGACGATCCAAGTTGCGCCCACGGCAATCACCATGATGATGAGCAAAATGGTGAACGCGGAGGGGAAATGGAACGGTTTTTTTACTTTCTTCTCCATCATAAGCTCCTTAAATCGCAGCACGCGCTTTCAAACAACCAAAACACTTACTGCATTTTGTTCAAACGTTACAAAAGGGTACAAGTAGAAAACAGCTTGAAATTGGCAAATTGCACGATTTTTATTGCTTAGTTTTTCCGAATTCTAGACCTATTCGCCCAATCTATCTTAATTTAGGTCAATTTGTTTTAACTTATTTTCATTATTTGTTTGGATAACTTTACACAGTCTGGGTTTTTGTTAGCTTGTTCCGCGCCATCCATGCGTAGGTTTCTTTGGCGAAGCAATCGCCAGAGCCACGCCCTTTCAAGCTCACGCTCAACAAGCGGTTAAAGCGGTTGCCCAGCTACAATGCCAATGCCCTTGGCTTGCTATAATGCGTTTTTCAGGCTGCCTCATTATTTTCAGGCTGCCTCAAATCATTCCGCTCATTCATCCAAAGGCAGCCTGAAAATCAACAAAGGCAGCCTGAAATGAAGTTCAGCGTAGCTTAAACCATTTCACAAAGGAAACCCCATGCAAACGCAAAAAATCATCCAACACATCGTAAACTGGCTGCGCGATTACGCCGCCCAAGCCCGCGCCCAAGGCTTTGTGGTGGGCGTGTCGGGCGGCATTGATTCTGCCGTGGTGTCCACGCTTTGTGCGCAAACCGCGCTGCCCACGCTGTTGCTCAATATGCCCATCCGCCAAAAGATTGACCAATTTGACCGCGCCGCCGAACACATCGCCGCCCTCGTTGCCCAGCATCCCAATGTGCGCGGCGAAACCGTGGATTTAACGCCCACCTTTGAGCAATTTGAACGCACCGTGCTTACAGGCAGCCTGAAAAGCCCGAATCAAGATTTAGCGATGGCAAACACGCGCTCGCGCCTGCGCATGACCACGCTGTATTACTACGGGCAAATCAACGGCTTGCTGGTGGCGGGCACGGGCAACAAAGTGGAAGACTTTGGCGTGGGCTTTTTCACCAAATACGGCGACGGCGGCGTGGACATCAGCCCGATTGCCGATTTACTGAAAACGCAAGTGTATGAAATAGCAAAAGAATTAGGCATCGCGCAAGCCATCCAAACCGCCGCGCCCACCGATGGGCTGTGGGATGGCGAGCGCACCGACGAGCAACAAATCGGCGCAAGCTACCCCGAATTGGAACGCGCGATGGCGCAATTTGAACGCGGCATCACGCGCGACGCGCTCACAGGGCGCGAGCAAGAAGTGTTTGATATATTTGTGAAACTCAACCGCGCCACCCAGCATAAAATCCAACCCATTCCCGTTTGCACCATCCCCAAAGAATTGCTATGAAACCCCAGCCCAAAATCATCTTTTTTGACATCGACGAAACGCTGTACATCAATCGCGGCAAAAAATATGTGCCCGAAAGCACCAAAACCGCGCTGAAACGCTTGAAGCAACAGGGCATCATCACCGCCATCGCCACAGGGCGCACCATCCCCATTATCCCGCCCAAAATCGTTGAATTGATTGAAGAATGCGGCATAGACATGATTGTGTCGCTTAACGGGCAATATGTGGAATACCAAGGCAAAGCCCTTGCCGCGTTTCCATTGGATAACGCCCTTGTTGCCCACGTTTCAGGCTGCCTCACCGCGCATGGCATCGCCCACATCCTCGCCGCCCGCGAAGGCTTGTTTGCCATCGCCGAAAACCATTATCTGCACGACGCACTCAATGCGCTGGGCATCCACTATCAATCCGACCCCGCCGCCTGCGGCAAATACGCCAGCTACCAAATCCTCGGCTTTTACCCCGCCGAACAAGATGCCGAAGTTGCCGCGCTACTGCCGCCCTCGTTGCAAACGATACGCTGGCACGCCAGCGGCGTGGATATTTTGGACGCAGCAGGCTCAAAAGCGCGGGGCATTGCCGCCGTGTTAGACAAATTGGGCATCAGCCTTGCCGACAGCATGGCGTTTGGCGATGGATTAAACGATGTGGCGATGATAAAAGCCGTGGGCTTTGGCGTGGCAATGGGCAACGCTGCGCCCGAGCTCAAAGCCGTTGCCGACTACGTTTGCCCCAGCATTGATGAAGACGGCATTTATCGCGGCTTGGTGGATTTGGGCGTGATTGAAGCGGGGTAGCGGTGCGGATAGGTTTCAGGCTGCCTCGTTATGCTTAAAGGCAGCCTGAAAACAACATGAAACAGCAACGGCTCATTGCCCAATGCGGCATTGCGACAAGGCTTGGTGATGGAAACCATATCGGCGCGCCGCCAACGCGCCATTTTGAATTTCAGGCTGCCTAAACGCCCAAATTAAATCTTTTAATCAAAATCAACCGCTATCCAAAATATAATAGCGAAACTTTATTATCAAAACCCCGAAAGGAAGCAACATGAAACAAATCAAAGCAGACGTCGCCGTTATCGGCGCAGGCACCGCAGGCATGGGCGCATTTCGCAACGCCCTGCGTTTTACCGACAACGTGTATCTGATTGAAAACAACGTGTATGGTACAACCTGCGCGCGCGTGGGCTGCATGCCGTCCAAATTGCTGATTGCCGCCGCCGAAGCCCGCCATCACGCGCTGCACACCGCTCCGTTTGGCGTGCATTTGGACACATCGTCTGTGCGCGTGGACGGCGTGGAAGTGATGAACCGCGTGAAATCCGAGCGCGACCGTTTTGTCGGCTTTGTGGTGGAAGACGTGTTGGCGTGGGACGAGAGCAAACGCATCATGGGCGAGGCAAAATTTATTGACGCGCACACGCTGCAAGTGGGCGAGGACACGCAAATCACTGCCGACCGCATCGTTATCGCCACCGGTTCGCGCCCGATGATATTCCCGCAATGGCAAGCCTTGGGCGACAAATTGATTGTGAACGACGACGTGTTCGCATGGGACACGCTGCCTGAAAGCGTTGCCGTGTTTGGGCCGGGCGTGATTGGTTTGGAGCTGGGGCAGGCTTTAACGCGATTGGGCGTGCGCGTGGAAATCTTTGGCTTGGGCGGCTTGCTGGGCGGCATTTCCGACCCCGTGGTACTGAAAGAAGCCGTGGAAATTTTCGGCGCAGAAATGACGCTGCATTTGGACGCGAAAACCGAAACCACGCTCAACGCCGAGGGCAAAGTAGAAGTGCGCTGGGAGCAAGACGGCGAAAGCGGCGTGTTTGTGGCGGATTACGCGCTGGCAGCGGTGGGTCGTCGCCCTAATGTGGACAACATCGGCTTGGAAAACCTCAACATTGAGCTAGACCCGCGCGGCGTGCCGATTGCCGACCCGCACACCATGCAAACCAGCATCCCGCATATTTTTATCGCGGGCGATGCGTCCAATCAAATCCCCCTGCTGCACGAAGCCGCCGACCAAGGCAAAATTGCGGGCGAAAACGCGGGGCGTTTCCCCGATGTGCAAGCAGGTTTGCGCCGCAGCATGATTGGCGTGGTGTTCACCGACCCGCAAATCGCCAGCATCGGCGCGCGTTTTGCCACGTTAAAAGCCGAATACGGCAACGATTTTGAATGCGGCGTGGCGATTGGCGAAGTGTCGTTTAAAAACCAAGGGCGCAGCCGCGTGATGCTCGTAAACAAAGGGCATCTGCACGTGTATGCCGACCGCCAAACAGGGCGATTCTTGGGCGCGGAAATGGTGGGTCCTGCGGCGGAACACATCGCGCATCTGCTGGCTTGGGCGCATCAAATGAAGATGACCATTCCGCAAATGCTGGATATGCCGTTTTATCACCCCGTGATTGAAGAGGGCTTGCGCACGGCGTTGCGCGATGTGGCGGCGAAATTGGCAAGCTGATAAATAGGTCAAGCCGCACAATAGGCAGCCTGAAAATGGGAAAACCGTTTTCAGGCTGCCTTTTTATGTGCGCGAGGGTTGTACGGGACTAACTGTGGCAATTATCAAACACCCCAAAGGCAGCCTGAAAGCGGGTTCTCCATTTTCAGGCTGCCTAAAACCATCGCGCCCAACACCAAGCCTGCTTATTATTGATATGATTCAATATTTACAAAACCCTAACCCAACCCCACAGGCTCTTTACATGAAATCCAACTGGCTGCTTATTACCCAAAACAACGACCACAGCTACCTCAACGCCTTCGCCGCCACCCTGCAAGAACACCCCGCCGATGTGGGCGTATTGCAAGGCAGCAGCAACATAGTGCACTACCTGCCCAACATCGCCACCGCCAGCTACGACACCGTGCTCATCGCCCAAGCCGTGCTGCAAAACGCCCCCGTGGAAGCCTATATCCACTGGCTGCGCGTGCTCAAACCCGAAGGCAATCTGTGCCTACAATGCAACAGTTTCAACCCAATCAAAGCCACGCTGGTGCAGCTCAACCCCATCATCGCCGACATTCGCACCCTAGACGACCACAGCTTCACCCTCGCCAAAAAATCCTACATCGCAGGCGACAGCAGCTTCCTGCTCACCCTCGGCGCCGCCCAAGAAGCCCAGCAAGCCTACGACCAAGCCATCGGCTTATACCACCAAGCCACCCTCTGGCACGCCACCAACGAACAAATCTACTACCGCCAATTCATGCTCTACCAACGGCTCGGCTGGCACGCCCAAGCAGAACACGCCCTGCAACAATTCTACCTATGCCAGCAAACCCCCGCGCTCAAATTCCAGCAAGCCCAGCTCATCTTGCAAACGCAAGACTATCCACGCGGCTTTCGCCAACGCGAAGAATCCATCGCCAACGTCGCCCTGCACCACCGCAGCCCGCACCCGCCCGAAGGCGACGACATTCTCGCCAAACGCTGGCAACGCCAATCGCCCAAAGGCAAAACCTTCGTCATTTGGAGCGAACTCAGCAGCAGCGACGAAATCATGTTTGCCCAACTGGCACACCTGTTCAAACGCCAACTGGGCGTTGCCAAACTCATCGTGTTGGCGCACGCCGATGCCGTCGCCCTGCTGCAAAGCCACCCCGACATTGACGAGGCGTTGGACGTAACCACATGGCGCGACAGCCTGCCCGAGTTTGATTACTGGGAGTTCCCCTACGCCCTATTGGCGCGGTTTGACCGCCCATTTGAAACGCTGCCTAAACGCCACCCCTATTTGTTTGCCGAGAAAACACAAAAACGCCGCTTTATCGGCGCATTCCCGCTAGACCGTAGCCGCGCCCGCATCGGCTTGGCGTGGCGTAATACCGACATTGCCGAGGGCGACATTCGCTCCATTTACGATGTGCAAGATTTGGACGCGCTCATCACCGCCGTGCCCAACGCACATTGGGTGTGCCTGCAACAAAATCTCACCGAAGCCGAAAAACAATGGCTCGCGCAGCATAATATTGCGCACTTTTCCGATGAAATCGGCAATTTGGCAGAATTGGCGGGCTTGATGGCGCATCTGGATTTTGTGGTCAGCACCGACACGCCCGTTATCCACTTGGCAGGCGCAATGGGGATTGACGGCGCGGTGATTTTGTCCGCCCCCGCCTACGATTGGCGTTGGGGCATCGCAGGCAGCCCGCGCAATGTGTGGTATCCCACCGTAGCCAACTGGCACACCCACAACCCGCTGGCAAGCTGGCAAGAAGTGATTGCCGAAGCGGCAGAGCGGCTGCACACGCATTTTCAGGCTGCCTCTCGTGGGCTTTGAGTTGGGGATTTGGATATCACGCAAAAGCAGCAAGCCAGCATTTTCAGGCTGCCTTTGGTGGCGTGAAGGTTGAAGCAATTATTACGCAGGCATTATCAAACAACGCAAAGGCAGCCTGAAAACGGTCTTTCCCATTTTCAGGCTGCCTCTGTATCTGCGCTACGCCAACTCTTCGTTCACAATCTCGCGCACGCCGCCCGCCGCGTCAATCAGCTCAATGCCAATCGCGTCTATGCCGTCGCGCTGTAATTGCGCAGCAAGGCGAGGCGGTCGTTGCCGTTGATGGCGAAGATAAAATCGTGCCGAATGCCGCTGGCATCGGTTTTCAGGCTGCCTGATAGAACGTGGTTTTCGTAATAGGTGGGGATAGGCATGGGGTAAACTCCTATTGGTTAAAAGATTGGATAAAAGGCAGCCTGAAAACAAGTTTCCCCCGTTTTCAGGCTGCCTATCTTCATCAGCACACCGCGTTTACAGCGTGCGTGCCACTTCAATCACATCAAAGCATTCCAACACATCACCCTCGGCGATGTCGTCATAGCCTTTAATCATCAAGCCGCATTCAAAGCCCATGCGCACTTCTTTCACATCGTCTTTGAAGCGTTTGAGCGAAGACAACTCGCCCGTATGAATGACCACGTTGTTGCGGATGATGCGCACATGGCTGTCGCGTTTCACCACGCCGTCGGTAACCATGCAGCCCGCAATATTGCCCACTTTGGAAACCGTAATCACTTGGCGAATTTCCACCGTGCCCGTTTGCTGTTCTTTCTCTTCGGGCGCGAGCATCCCGCTCATCGCGGCTTTCACATCGTCAATCGCATCGTAGATGATGTTGTAGTAGCGGATTTCCACGTCTTCGTTTTCGGCGAGCTTGCGGGCTGAACCATCGGCGCGCACGTTAAAGCCGATAATCAATGCGCCCGAAGCAATCGCCAAGTTCACATCGCTCTCGGAAATGCCGCCCACGCCGCTGTGCAACACGCTCACTTTCACCTCGTCGGTGGACAGTTTTTGCAGGCTGCCCGCCAAGGCTTCGTAAGAACCCTGCACGTCTGCCTTGATGATGACCGACAGATTTTGCGCCGCGCCTTCGCCCATGTTGTTGAACATATTTTCCAGCTTGGCGGCTTGTTGCTTGGCAAGGCGCACATCGCGGTATTTGCCTTGGCGGAACAGCGCCACTTCACGCGCTTTTTTCTCGTCTGCCAACACCAGCGCATCTTCGCCTGCGTTGGGCACGTCCGACAAGCCCAAGATTTCCACGGGGATAGATGGCGTGGCGGCTTCAATCGGCTTGCCGTTTTCGTCTAACATGGCGCGAACCTTACCAAACGCCGTGCCCGCCAGCAGCATATCGCCTTTGCGCAGCGTGCCACTTTGCACCAGCAGCGTTGCCACCGCGCCGCGCCCTTTATCCAACCGTGCTTCCACAATCAAGCCTTTGGCAGGCGCGTCCACAGGCGCTTTCAGTTCCAACACTTCGGCTTCCAGCAACACCGCTTCCAGCAATTTATCAATGTTGGTGCCTTGTTTGGCGGAAACATCAATAAATTGCACATCGCCGCCCCATTCATCGCACACCACTTCGTATTGCGTTAATTCTTGGCGGATGCGCTCGGGGTTGGCGGCTTCCTTATCAATTTTGTTTACTGCTACTACCAGCGGCACGCCCGCCGCTTTGGCGTGGGCAATCGCTTCCACCGTTTGCGGCATTACGCCATCATCGGCAGCCACCACCAAAATCACAATATCGGTCGCCTGCGCACCACGCGCCCGCATGGCGGTAAACGCTTCGTGGCCTGGCGTATCCAAGAACGTTACCACGCCGCGCGGCGTTTCCACGTGATACGCGCCGATGTGCTGCGTGATGCCGCCTGCTTCGCCCGCCACCACTTTACTGCGGCGGATGTAGTCCAACAGCGAGGTTTTACCGTGGTCCACGTGCCCCATCACCGTTACCACAGGTGGGCGCGGCAGCAATTCGGCATTGCTGCTGGCTTCTTCGCCCAAAAAGGCATCGGGATCGTCGATGGCGGCGGGTTTGCCGATGTGTCCCATCTCTTCCACCACAATCAGCGCGGTTTCTTGGTCTAGCGATTGGTTGATGGTAACCATCATGCCCATTTTCATCAGCGTTTTTACCACTTCCACGCCTTTGACCGCCATTTTGTGCGCCAAATCGGCAACGGTGATGGTTTCGGGTACTAATACTTCATGCACCACAGGCTCGGTAGGCGCTTGGAAGCCGTGTTGATTGGGTTCCAGTTTCAGTTTTTTGCCTTTTTTGCCGCCGCGTACGCGCTCGTCATCGCCACCGCGATTGCCACGCGCATCTTTGCCGCCTTTGCCTTTGCCGCCACGGCTGCCGCGCATTTCGTCATCATCGCGACTGCTGCGACGGTCGTCTTTTTTGCGACTGCCGCTGCTGGGGTTTTCAGGCTGCCCTTGTTGCTGGGCAGGCGCAGCAGTTTTCAGGCTGCCTGATGCGTTGCCTGATTTGCCGCCTGCTTTTTGTTCCGCTTTTTGGCGTTTGGCTTCGGCGGCTTTTTTCTCTAATTTTTCTTCACTTGGCTTGGCGATGCGTTGTCCTTTGCCGTCTTTGCCTTCTTTTTTGGCGGCGGCGGCTAAACGCGCTTCTTCCGCCGCTTGCAATTTGGCTTCTTCGCGACGTTTACGGCGTTCTTCGCGCTCGGCTTTTTCGCGGGCAAGCTGCTCTTGCGCTTCGCGCAATTTGGCGGCGCGGTCGGCTTCTTCGCTGCGGCGTTCTGCTTCGGCAGCGTTCACCACTTCAACAGGCATGGGCAACGGCTCGGGCGCAGCATCTTTTTTCTTGTTGCGATTGCGTTTTTTCTTGTCGCCTTCGCTGGCGGTTTTTTCAGGCTGCCCTTTGGGTTGTGCAGCGGTTTTTTTGTCTGCGGCAGTTTCAGGCTGCTTTTGCGTTTCGGCTACGGCAGCGGGGGCTGCGGGTTCGCTTGCAGGTTCTGCTGACGGAACGGCTGTTTCCGCCGCTTCTGTTTTTTCAGGCTGCTTATCGGCTTTGGCAGATTTGCCCGCGCGTACGCGCTCGGCTTCGGCTAAGGCGGCGCGGCGTTTTTCTTCGCGCTCGGCGGTGGGTTCGGCAGTTTCTGGTTTATCCGCCGCGTTTTCAGGCTGCCCCTGAGCGGTAGATTGTTGCGCGGCTGATTGCGCAGCAGCGGGTTCATCCGTTTTCAGGCTGCCTACTGCTTCGGCGGCGGGTTCGGCTGCGGTGGCGTTTTCAGGCTGCCCTTCTTGTTCGGCTTTAAGCTGCGCCAGCAATTCTTCTTTGGAAACGGCGCGGCGGCGTTTTTTTACAACCACTTCGGTGTCGGTTGTGGACACGGGTTTTCGGTTAGTCATCTTGTGTATTCCTTATGCGTTGTCTTCTTCGGCGAACCAATGGGCGCGGGCAGCCAAAATGGCGGCTTCGGCTTCTTCGTGGCTCACGCCTGTGATTTCAATCAACTCGGCGATGGAAAGCTCCGCCAAATCTTCGCGGTTGGTGATGTTGGCTTCTGCCAAATCGCGCAGCATATCTTCGTCCACGCCATCCAAGGTGCGCAAATCTTCGTCAATCTCGTTGAGCTTGGCTTCGGCTTCTTCGGCGGCTTTGAGCACCACTTCGCGGGCTTTGGCGCGCAGGCTTTCTGCCAACTCGGCATCAAAGCCTTCCACTTCCAGCAATTCGCTGGCGGGCACATACGCCACTTCTTCCACGCTTTCAAAGCCTTCGTTGACCAGCGCATCGGCGATTTCTTCCGACACTGCAAGCTGTTCCACAAACAAATTCCGCGCCGCCGCGCTTTCGGCAGCCGTGCGCTCTTCGGCTTCTTGCAGCGTCATAATGTTTAACTGCAAGCCTGTTAATTCCGCCGCCAAGCGCACGTTTTGCCCGCCGCGCCCAATTGCCAGCGCAAGCTGGTCTTCGGCAACGATGACATCCACCGAGTTCAACTCGTCATCAATCACAATGCGGCTCACTTGCGCGGGCGAGAGCGCGTTAATCACAAACTGCGCGGTATCATCCGACCACAGCACCACATCAATGCGCTCGCCGCCAATTTCGTTGGACACGGCGTTCACACGCGAACCGCGCACGCCAATGCACGTTCCTTGCGGGTCTATGCGTTGGTCGCGCGCCAGCACGGCGATTTTGGCGCGTTGCCCAGGGTCGCGGGCGACTTCTTTAATCTCCAACAAGCCATCGGCGATTTCGGGCACTTCCAGCGCAAACAGTTCGCGCACAAAATCGGGCGCGGAACGGCTGAGCAACACTTGTTTGCGCCCGCCGTTAAATTCTTCCAGCTTCCAAAACAGCGCACGAATGCGGTCGCCGCCGCGATAGTTTTCGCGTGGCAGCATTTGCTCGCGCGGAATCAGCGCATCCAGCTTGGGCGCAAGCTCCACCACAATGCCGTGGCGTTCCATGCGTTTGACTGTGCCTGTTACGATGTTTTCATGCGATTCCAAAAATTGATTCAAAATTTGCTCGCGCTCGGCATCGCGGATGCGTTGCAAAATGATTTGCTTGGCGGTTTGCGCGGCTTGTCGTCCAAAGGCTTCGTTGGGCAGTTCTTCTTCGTAATAATCGCCCACGCTGATTTGGATTTCAGGCTGCTCTTCTTGGATTTGCTCAATGGTTTTTTCCAGCTCGGGATAGGTGTAATCCAAGTCTTCTACGATGAGCCATTTGCGGATGGTTTTGTAGTCGCCTGTTTCGCGGTCAATGCGGATTTCCAAATCCATTTGCTCGCGGTCGGCTTTTTTCTTGGCGGCGATGCCCAAGGCGGTTTCTAGTGCTTCAAATACGATTTCGTTGCTGACGTTTTTTTCGCTTGCCAAGGCTTCGGCAAGTAGCAATATCTCTTTGCTCACGTGGGTTCTCCTAATGTTTAAAATTTAAATTCGGGTTTCAGGCGGGCTTTGTCTAGGTTGCTCAATTCTATTTCGGCGGTTTTGCCGTCAAACGAGAGCGTGAGCGTTTGCGTGTTTTCGTTAAACGCTGCTATGCGCCCGATGAAGTTTTTTTGCCCATCCACGGGCAAGCGGGTTTTGAGCTTGACTTGGCTGCCTGCAAAGCGGATGAAATCGGCGGCTTTTTTCAGCGGTCTATCCAACCCAGGGCTGGAAATTTCTAGGTTTTTGTAGTCAATGTCTTCCACCATAAACACGCGGCTTAGGTGGTTGCTCACGGCGGCGCAGTCGTCCACGGTGATGCCGCCTTCTTTGTCAATAAACACGCGCAAGGTGCCTTGCGCGGTGAGTTCGTAATCCACCAGTTCGTAGCCAAGGCCGGGCAGGGTGGTGTCTAAAATGCTTTGAATGTCCATGTTTGCTTGTTTACAAAGGGTATAAATACAAAAAAATGACCGCTGGGGTCATTTTTCGCTTGGGGGATGAAAAATTGGCGCAATTATACGGCTTTTTGCTTGAAAAGAAAAGGATGTTTTGCGGTAGGCAGCCTGAAAATGGGCGGTTTTGGGGCAGCCTGAAAAGGGGAAATGGGTTGGACTGTGTTGGGGCGCGATGTATATATTTGTTGTGTGTTTGGCTTGCGCGGGGCGATTTTCAGGCTGCCTAAATGGCTAAATGCCTGCATAATGCGCGTTTTGTTGTGTTTTGTTGTTTTCAGGGAGCAAGCAATGTCGGAACTGGATAAGATTTTGGCTTACAACGAGTCGTTTGTGGACGCGGAGCAGTATGCGGCGTATCAAACCAATAAATACCCCGAGCGCAAGCTGGCGATTTTGTCGTGCATGGACACGCGGATTGTGGAGCTGATTTACGCGGCTTTGGGGGTGAAAAACGGCGATGTAAAGATGATTCGCAACGCGGGGGCGGTGGTGGCGCATCCTTGGGGGTCGGTGATGCGTTCGCTGCTGGTGGCGGTGCTGGAATTGCGTGTGGAAGAGATTATGGTGATTGCGCATTTTGACTGCGGGATGCGCGGGCTGAACGCGCAATCGGTGCTGGCGGCGGCGCAGGCGCGGGGCATTCCCGCTGACCGCATTGAAACGCTGCGCCATGCAGGGATTGATTTGGATGGCTGGTTTACGGGCTTTGATAATGTGGAACAGAGCGTGCGCCATACGGTAAACATGATTCGCCACCATCCGCTGATGCCGAGCAATGTGGTGGTGCATGGGCTGGTGATTCATCCGAGCACGGGCAAATTGACGTTGATTGAAAAGGGTACACGCGATGAATAAGCTGGGCTTGTTCGGCGGCAGCTTTGACCCGATTCACAATGGGCATCTGCATATTGCGCGCGCGTTTGCCAATGAATTGGGCTTAGACAATGTGATTTTTTTGCCGGCGGGTGAGCCGTATCACAAACACAGCACGCGTACGCCTGCGACGCAACGTTTGGCGATGGTGGAAGCGGCGATTGCGGGCGATAGCCGTTTTGCGGCGAGCGATGTGGACATGGTGCGCGGCGGGGCAACGTATAGCGTGGACACGGTGCAGATTTTTCGCCAGCACTTTGCCGATGCCGCGCTGTGGTGGCTGATGGGCATGGATAGCTTGCTGCAACTGCACACTTGGAAAAACTGGCGCACCTTTGCGCGGCTGACGCATATTGCGGTGGCGGCGCGCGAGGGACAGTTGCTGGATCATGCGCCACGGGAGCTGCGCGATTGGCTGGGCGAGGCGTTGCAACAGGGCAGCCTGAAAATCTTGGCTGCGCCGCTGCGGGATGTGAGTTCCAGCGCGATTCGGCAGCGGGTGGCGGCGGGGGAGAGTGTGGGGGATGAGGTGCCTGAGGCGGTGGGGCGGTTGAATTAGGAGTGGGGGTTGTATCGGGGGGCAGCCTGAAAGGCATATCGCGTTTTGGGTTTTCAGGCTGCCTTTGTCTTTCGCGTAGCGGGAAACAGAGCATGGCGTATCGCCGCCATACCCACTCTTTCGGTTGCCGTAGCCCAAGCGTTTCAGGCTGCCTTTGGGCACGGCAAAGGCAGCCTGAAAAATAAAATCGTTTGGTATTGCGCCAAACGGTTTTATTGCTGGATAAATTGGATTTCAGGCTGCCTAACTCTTCACAACTGTTTAATACTACTGCCCACTCCCCTACGTCCAGCCGAACGGAGCGTCCTTTTTTCGGGAAAAAGCGTGCGCTTGTCCGACGACGCGCGTAGCGCGGCTAGTTCGCACGCGCCGAAAAAAGGATGCGTAGTGAGGGAAGTTCACGCAGCGAACCTGCACGTCGGGGTCGCTTTTCTTTTGCTTACTTTTCTTTGGCGAAGCAAAGAAAAGTAAGTGCCCCGCTGGCACGAAGCGCATGGTTAAAGCTACACCCCCAAGCTAACCACAATGCAGTAACCCATTTTCAGGCTGCCTAATTTTCCTGATGGGGTTGGTGGGCAATTAAATTGTCCACCCTACAACTGTGTTGATGAGTTTCAGGCTGCATCAATGCTTGGGGCAGCCTGAAAGGCATATTGCGTTGGGTGTTTTCAGGCTGCCTAAAAGCGTGCATCACCAACACGCCAGCGCGTTCACATTTCTTAACACACACGCCCTGCTTGTTATACAATATCGCCCTTTTTCTCAGGCAGCCTGAAAGCGTGTTTATGAAATCTCCCTTTTCTTTGCTGCTCGCCAGCTTATCGCAACGCCTTGCCATCGCCGCCGCTGTGCTGCTGGTGGTGTGGGGCGTGTATTTTTGGGCGGTGGCGGCATGAGCATTGTTATCCAAAATTTGACTGTGAGTTATCAATCGCGCCCTGCGGTGCATCATGTGGACATGACGTTTGCCGATGGCTGCATGTATGCCGTGTTCGGCCCGAACGGCGCGGGCAAATCCACGCTGCTTAAAGCGATTATGGGGCTGCTTAAACACACGGGCAGCGTGCAATGGCAAAACTTATCGCGCCGCGACATCGCTTATTTGCCGCAGCAATCGGATATTGACCGCAGCCAGCCGCTGACGGTGTTTGAGCTGGCGGCGATGGGGCTGTGGTATGAGATTGGCTTTTTTGGGCGGCTAACGGCGGCGCAGCGCGAGCGGGTGTATCACGCGCTGGCGCGGGTGGAGATGGCGGATTTTGCGCAACGCCAAATCAGTGCGTTGTCTAATGGGCAGTTTCAGCGGGTGTTGTTTGCGCGTATGCTGGTGCAAAACGCGCAATTTTTGCTGCTGGATGAGCCGTTTAACGCGGTGGATGCCAAAACCACTTACGCGCTGTTGGATTTGCTGCGCCAAGAAAACCAAGCGGGGCGGGCGGTGATTGCGGTGTTGCATGATTATGAGCAAGTGCGGGCGTATTTTCCGCATACGTTTTTGCTGGCGCGGGAAAAGGTGGCGGATGGCAAGACCGAAGCGGTGCTGACCGATGAGCTGTTGCTGCGTGCCAATGCGTTGGCGCAAAAGGCGGAAGATGAAGCGCAATGGTGCGAAGTGTAGGCAGCCTGAAATGGCATCATCCTGTTTTACCCACATCCCCCAAGGCAGCCTTGCCCCTTTGTCCAAATCTTTGATTTGGGTATTAAGTAAGCATCTAAATCTATGATTTAGCTATGCGAACTTATGCAAAGCTCAGGGGTATGCCGCAGCGCAGCGAAGGCTGAAACCGCGTTCCCCTGTTTGCATAAATAAAAACTCCGCTGCCCTATATCCTTTTTCAGGCTGCCTAACATCCCAACCACTCCACCCCATCCCCAACCATGACCGACCTATTCATCACTCCGTTTACCGAATTTGCCTTTATGCGCTACGCCCTAGCGTCAGTTGTTTTTCTTGCCCTCTCTGCCGCGCCTGTGGGCGTGTTTTTGGTGATGCGCCGCATGAGCCTGATTGGCGATGCGCTGAGCCATGCCGTGTTGCCGGGGGCGGCGATTGGCTACATGATTGCGGGGCTTAGCCTGCCCGCGATGGGGCTGGGCGGCTTTATCGCAGGGATGCTGATGGCGTTTTTCGCGGGCATTGTGAGCCGCTTCACCGAGCTTAAAGAAGATGCCAACTTTGCCGCGTTCTACCTAACTAGCCTTGCCATCGGTGTGCTGCTGGTGAGCTTGGGTAACAACAGCGTGGAGCTGCTGCATTTGCTGTTTGGCTCGGTGCTGGCGGTGGATTTGGGCTCGCTGCGGCTAATGGGCGGCGTGGCAAGCTTCACCATCATCGCGCTGGCGCTGATGTTTCGCCCCCTGCTGCTGGAAAGCATTGACCCGCTGTTTTTGCGCTCGGTAAACGGGCGCGGCGGCTTGTGGCACGTTGCTTTTTTGATTTTGGTGGTGATGAATTTGGTGGCAGGCTTTCAAGCGCTGGGCACACTGATGTCGGTGGGGCTGATGATGCTGCCCGCCATCGCCGCGCGGCTGTGGGTGAAAAGCATCGGCGCGCTGATGCTGGTTTCCGCCGCCAGCGCGCTGGTTTGCGGCTACGCAGGGTTGTTGCTCTCCTACCACCATCCCGCCAACTTGCCATCGGGCCCGACTATTATTCTATTTTGCGGCGGCTGGTATTTTGTCTCCGTGTTATTTGGCGCGCAAAGCGGTATTGTGGTGAAGTTGCTGCGCAAGCGGCATCGGGCGATTCATGCTGCAGCGAAGTGATTTTCAGGCTGCCTTGGCGGCACACCCGAGGCAGCCTGAAAAACCGAAAACCGTTTACAATACGCCCTGTTCGTTTTCAGGCTGCCTAAAATGCCAAAGGCAGCCTGAAAACCATTTTTAACCCATTTAACCAACCCATTAACCCTAACGAGTCCCCATGTCCCAAGAAATCCTAGACCAAGTGCGCCGCCGCCGCACCTTTGCCATCATCTCCCACCCCGACGCGGGCAAAACCACGCTCACGGAAAAGCTGCTGCTGTTTTCGGGCGCCATCCAAAGCGCGGGTACGGTAAAGGGCAAGAAAAGCGGCAAATTCGCCACATCCGACTGGATGGAAATCGAGAAGCAGCGCGGCATTTCGGTGGCGTCCAGCGTGATGCAGTTTGATTATAAAGACCACACCGTCAACCTTTTGGACACGCCGGGGCACCAAGACTTCTCGGAAGACACCTACCGCGTGCTCACCGCCGTCGATAGCGCGCTGATGGTGATCGACGCTGCCAAAGGCGTGGAAGCGCAAACCATCAAATTGCTCAATGTCTGCCGCCTACGCAACACGCCCATCGTAACCTTTATGAACAAATACGACCGCGAAGTGCGCGATTCGCTGGAACTGCTCGACGAAGTGGAAAACATCCTGAAAATCCGTTGCGCGCCAGTAACTTGGCCCATCGGCATGGGCAAAAACTTCAAGGGTGTGTACCACATTCTGAATGACGAAGTGTATTTGTTTGAAGCGGGCGGCGAGCGGCTGCCGCACGAGTTTGACGTGATTAAAGGCATCAACAATCCCGAATTGGAACAACGCTTTCCGCTGGAAATCCAGCAGCTGCGCGACGAAATCGAATTGGTGCAGGCTGCTTCCAACGAGTTCAATCTCGACGAATTTCTCGCCGGCGAACTCACGCCCGTGTTCTTCGGTTCGGCGATTAACAACTTCGGTATTCAGGAAATCCTCAATTCATTGATTGACTGGGCGCCCGCGCCGAAACCGCGCGATGCGACCGTGCGCATGGTCGAGCCGGACGAGCCGAAATTTTCCGGATTTATCTTTAAAATCCAAGCCAATATGGACCCGAAACACCGCGACCGCATCGCCTTTTTGCGCGTGTGTTCGGGCAAGTTTGAGCGCGGCATGAAGATGAAGCACCTGCGCATCAACCGCGAAATCGCCGCCAGCAGCGTGGTTACGTTTATGTCGCACGACCGCGAGCTGGTGGAAGAAGCCTTCGCGGGCGACATCATCGGCATTCCCAACCACGGCAATATCCAAATCGGCGACAGTTTTTCCGAAGGCGAGCAGCTGGCGTTTACTGGCATTCCGTTTTTCGCGCCCGAACTGTTCCGCAGCGTGCGTATTAAAAACCCGCTGAAAATCAAACAACTGCAAAAAGGCTTGCAGCAACTGGGCGAAGAAGGCGCGGTGCAGGTGTTCAAGCCGATGAGCGGCGCGGATTTGATTTTGGGCGCGGTGGGCGTGTTGCAGTTTGAAGTGGTAACGTCGCGGCTGGCGAACGAATACGGCGTGGAAGCGGTGTTTGACAACGCCTCGATTTGGTCGGCGCGCTGGGTGTCGTGCGATGACAAGAAAAAGCTGGCGGAGTTTGAAAAAGCCAACGCGGGCAATCTGGCGATTGACGCCGGCGGCAACCTCGCCTACCTCGCCCCCAACCGCGTGAATTTAAATTTGACGCAGGAGAGGTGGCCGGACATCGTGTTCCACGAAACGCGCGAGCATTCGGTGAAATTGAATGATTGACAGCAAAGGCAGCCTGAAAGGAGTTTTCAGGCTGTCTGATGACTATTTAGGAACAAGTATGTTTAAAAAATTACTGAACAAACTGGGCTTCTCTAAGCCGTCTGTTTTCCCGATTAACTTCCCCATTCTGCCCAACAACCCTGGCATTCCTGACAGCGCGACAAATTACACACTTCGCATCACGCGCCCAGACGGCACGCATGAAGAACAGCAGCCAAATTTTTCAACATTGCTGGCTTCCGCCTTATCCGCGCAGGGTGTGGCAACGGAAACGGACGGCAGCGGCTGGCTGTATCAGCCTGATACGGGCTATTGCCTACTGCCTTTACTGATTGAGCCTTGGTTCGATGATGAAGGTAAATTGGAAAGTGCAACCACCATTCAAATCCACCACCCTGATTTGTTTCCACACGGCGTGTTTGAAATCCAATACAGCTTTGGCGGTTTTGACACGCTTGCCGAAGCGGCGGCAAGCGGCTTTGAACAATGGGTGATGCAGGATTGGGGCGTGCTGGCGGAAGCCTTGCAGCCCGAAGCGGGCGAATTGATGCGCTTGAAAATGGAAGCGGACGATTTTGTCGCCCCGCGCATGGCAATATTTGGCAATTTAACAGGCTTTGGCGAGATTACCGAAGCCAATGGCGAGCATAGCGGTTGCTGCCCGTGTTGCTTGTT
Source organism: uncultured Kingella sp. (assembly GCA_963551505.1). GTDB lineage: Bacteria > Pseudomonadota > Gammaproteobacteria > Burkholderiales > Neisseriaceae > Kingella_B. Next base: position 12,157 of record CAUVGV010000003.1, on the reverse strand, counting down.
TACGCAAAGTTTGGCGGCGTTTCTGCCCTTGCTGCAATCGTCCAGCGACAATTTAGCCATTCGGCTACTGGCTTCGCGCGATGCCAAAACAGGCGAATGCACGGCAGACTGCCGCGTAAACGGCGTGGATTGGGAAGCGGGCAAGCCGCTGCTAGAAGCCTTTGCCGCAACATGGCGCGGCGATGATGTGATATTCCGCAAGCAGTATGTGATTGTGCGGCGCGATTTTAAGGCAGCCTGAAAACAGTTTTAGCCGTACAGAAACTTGCGAACCTGCTTTCAGGCTGCCTTGAAGCGAAACAAAAAACAACAAGGAAACACCATGCACCCAATCGCCCAAATCCGACAAATCCGCATCGGGCAGCCTGAAAACTTTGCCCGCAACCAACAAAGCGCGATTAACAAGCAGCCTGTCAGCGGCAAAACCGCCGTTACGCCAAGCGGTTTGACGGGCGATAGCGTGGGCGATCCGCGTTTTCACGGCGGCGCGGACAAGGCGGTGCACGTTTATGCGCTACACCATTACGACACTTGGCGGCGCGAGCTGCCTGCGGCGCAAAATATGCACGCAGGCGGCTTTGGCGAGAATTTTTGCATTGATGGCGCGGATGAACACTCGGTGTGCATCGGCGACGAATGGCAGATCGGCACGGCGCGTTTTGCCGTGAGCCAAGGGCGGCAGCCGTGTTGGAAGCTGAACGAACGTTTCGGCATCGCGGATATGTCGCTGCGCGTGCAGCAGAGTTTGCGCTGCGGCTGGTATCTGCGCGTGTTGGCGGCGGGCGAAGTGGCGGCGGGCGATGAAGTGTTTTTGCTCTCGCGACCGTTTCCCGAATGGTCGGTGGCGCGGGTGCTGGCTTTAATCGCCGAGGGCTGTTGTGATGCAGACGAAATGCGCGCGGTGTTGCGCCTGCCCCTGCCCGAATCGTGGGCGCGTCTGTTTGCGCGGCGGCTGGAAACTGGGGCGTGCGAGGATTGGGACAGGCGGTTGTTTGGGGAATGATGGAGTTAGGACGTATTAACAATCAACACGCCCTAGCAAAGGAAAAAGGCAGCCTGAAAGCGAGTTTTCCGTTTTCAGGCTGCCTTTGTTTGCCCATTCTGTTTGCAAACCATGTTTACAAGAGGCAATGCGCTCGCCGTATTTTAGCTTCGCGAAAGCCCGTAACCCCTTTTCAGGCTGCCTTTGCTGTTTCAGGCTGCCTCTCACTTCGCAGGCTCGCCGTAAAGGCGCTTGCAAATCTCTGCCGACAAATCGGCGCGGTTAAGCGTGTAAAAATGCAGCCCTGGGGCGCCGCCTTGCAGCAAGCGTTCGCACATTTGCGTTACCACGTCCAGCGCGAAGGCGCGGATGGATTCGGCATCGTCGGCGTAGGAATACAGTTTGAGCCGCAGCCAGCGCGGGATTTCCGCGCCGCACATATCGGAAAAGCGCACCAGCTTGGTAAAGCTGTCCACGGGGATGATGCCGGGGATGATGGGGATGTCCACGCCTGCGCGTCGGGCATCGTCCACAAAGTTGAAATAGGCATCGGCGTTGAAAAAATATTGCGTGATGGCGCTGTCCGCGCCTGCGTTCACTTTTTGCACGAAGTAGCGCAAATCGTCGGCGGCGTTTTGCGCTTGCGGGTGGTATTCGGGGTAGGCGGCAACGATGGTGTGGAATTGATCGCCGAATTTTTGTTTGACCAGCGACACTAGTTCGTTGGCGTAGCGCAAGCCTTCCATGCCGAAGCCTGTGCCCGAGGGGATGTCGCCGCGCAGGGCTATCAGGCGGTTTACGCCGAGGTCTTTGTATTGCTGCAACAGGGCGATGATTTCGTCTTCCAGCATGCCGATGCACGGCAGATGCGGGGCGGCGGGCGTTTGCTCGTTTAGAATATCGCGCACGGTTTGCAGCGTGCCCTCGCGCGTTGAGCCGCCTGCGCCTGAGGTGCAGGAGAAAAATTGTGGGTTGAATTGTTTGAGTTCTTGGCGCACAAGAATTTGTTTGGCGCGCCCTTCGGGGGTGCGGGTGGGGAAAAATTCAAAGCTGAGACTGCGGGAGATGGTCATAGTGGGATTCCTTATTGGGTTTTCAGGCTGCCTTGGCCAGACCTCTGCGGCAGCCTGAAACAACAAATAATGATAGGCATATTGGCGGCAAGCCGTCGCCTGTTGTGCATGCCGTTTTCAGGCTGCCTCTGCATCAGGCAAACGTGAATAACAGAGGGATTGGATTAAAAGGCAGCCTGAAACGGGGTAAAACCATTTTCAGGCTGCCTTTTGCGCGAGCAGAAAGGGGGGCAACAGATGCCGCCCTATTTCCGCAGATTATTTCGCGGCAAACTCGCGACGCAGCTTGTTGGTTACCGCCATCATCACGCGCAGCTGCTCAATGGTTTCTGTCCAGCCGCGCGTTTTCAAACCGCAATCGGGGTTCACCCACAAGCGTTCCAGCGGCACTACGCTGATGGCTTTGCGCAACAAATGCTCCACTTCGGCTTCGGTGGGCACGCGCGGGCTGTGGATGTCGTACACGCCCGGGCCGATGTCGTTCGGGTATTTGAATTCGCCGAACGCGGTCAGCAAGTCCATGTCGGAGCGCGAAGTTTCAATGGTAATCACATCGGCATCCATGCTGGCGATGGCGGGCAGGATGTCGTTGAACTCGCTGTAACACATATGGGTGTGGATTTGCGTGCTGTTAGCCGTGCCCACGCTGGCAAGGCGGAAACTCTCACACGCCCAAGCAAGGTATTCGTTCCATTGTGCTTTTTTCAACGGCAACGCTTCGCGGATGGCGGGTTCGTCGATTTGAATCACGGTGATGCCCGCGCGTTCCAAATCCAGCACTTCATCGTTCAGCGCCAGCGCGATTTGTTTGGCAACGGTGGAAAGCGGCACGTCGTCGCGCACAAACGACCATTTAAACATGGTAACAGGCCCTGTGAGCATCCCTTTCATCGGGCGTTTGGTCAGGCTTTGCGCGTAGCTAGACCAGTAAACCGTCATCGGGTTGGGGCGAGATACGTCGCCGTAGATGATGGGCGGTTTCACGCAGCGGCTGCCGTAGCTTTGCACCCAGCCGAACTGGCTGAAACAATAGCCCGCCAGCTGTTCGCCGAAGTATTCCACCATGTCGTTGCGCTCGGCTTCGCCGTGCACCAACACATCAATGCCCAATTTTTCCTGCTCGGCAACGCAATAGGCGATTTCTTTTTTCATCGCAGCATCATAATCGGCAGCGGAAAGCTCGCCTTTTTTGAACGCGGCGCGGGCTTGGCGGATTTCGGTGGTTTGCGGGAATGAGCCGATGGTGGTGGTGGGCAGTAGGGGCAAATGAAGCTGCGCTTGCTGCGCCTTGATGCGCTCGGCAAACGGTGCGCCGCGTTGGTCTGCACCTTTGGGCAGATTGGCGATGCGCGCTTGCACAGCGGCATTGTGGATTTTGCTGTTGCTGGCGCGGTCGGCAGCGGCGGCATCGGATGCTTCTAAGGCAGCCTGAACGCTGCTTTCGCCTTGTTGCAAGGCTTGTTTGATGTTGCCCAGTTCCACCAATTTTTGCGCGGCAAACGCCATCCAAGATTTGATTTCGGGGTCTAGTTTTTCTTCCAGCGCAAGGTCTTGCGGGCTGTGCAGCAAGGAGCAGCTGGGCGCAATCCACAAGTTATCGCCAAATTTGGCTTTTGCCGCTTGCAAGTTGGCAATCACTTGGCGCAAGTTGGCACGCCACACATTGCGCCCATCTATCACGCCTGCGGACAGAATCTTGTCGCTGCCCAGTTTTTCCACAAACACCGCCAACTGTTCGGGCGCGCGCACGCAATCAATGTGCACACCGCTAATCGGCAAGCTGTTTAACAACGCCGCGTGTTCGGCAACGCTGGCAAAATAAGTGCCCAAGATAATGCGCACAGGTGTTTGCGCGAGGGCTTGATACACGCTGGGAAAGGCTTCCAGCCAAGGTTTGCCCGCATCCACCGCCAAAATCGGCTCGTCAATTTGCACGTATTCCACGCCTTCTGCGGCGATGGCTTGCAATAATTGTTGGTAAACAGGCAACAGCTTGGGCATCAGCGTTTTGATGCGGCAGCCGAAGTCTTCTTTTTTCTTGCCCAACCACAGCAGCGTGAGCGGCCCAACCAATGTGGGCTTAACGGCGTGTCCTTGCGCTTTGGCTTCGCGGATTTGCGCGATTAGGCGCTCGGGGTGGGCAGAGAATTGGGTGTTGGCATGCCATTCGGGCACGATGTAGTGATAGTTGGTGTCAAACCATTTGGTCATTTCCATGGCAAACTGGGTGGCGTTGCCGCGTGCCAGTTCAAAATATTGCGGCAGGGTTAAGTTGGCAGCCTGAAAACCAAATCGCGCAGGAATCGCGCCCACGGCGCACAACAAATCTAATACATGGTCGTAAAACGAAAAATCACCCACGGGCAACAAATCCGCGCCTGCTGCGCGTTGCGTTGCCCAGTTGGCACGGCGAATTTCGGCAGCAACGTTTTGCAGCTCGGCTTCGCTGGTTGCGCCTTTCCAGAAGGATTCGGTGGCGAATTTGAGTTCGCGTTTGCCGCCGATGCGGGGATAGCCTGATAGGTGGAAGGTGGTCATGGTGGGTCTCCGTATAGAGGTTTGGGGTTAAGAAACCATTGAAAACAGGAAAGCACGCATATTGCGCTTGCTTTTGCATGAATACAAGTGAAATATTTGTTGCGTTGGTATGAATGATTTTAATGATGAGATGTGTTTAGGCAGCCTGAAAGGCAATTCATCCAGCAAAAAAACCGTTTGATGCAATAGCAAACGGTTTTGTGTTTTAGCTCCGCAACCCCACTACGCTACGCAGGCTGCCTTGGTCGGAGCATTTCATCCATCCTAAGGCAGCCTGAAAATGGGTTTAGCATCGTGGTGCAAACGATTACGCGCGGCATTTGCCGCATACGCCTGTGAGTACAACGTGTTCTTCGTTCAGCGCGAAGCCTGTTTGCTCAACGGCTTGGTGCAGGGCTTGCCATTCGCGGTTTAGGCTTTGTTCGTCCACTGTGCCGCATTGGGTGCACACGAGGATAAAGCTGCTGTTGTGGCTGTGGGCATCGCTGTGGCAATGGCTGTTGCATTCGTGTTGCACATGGCTGCACAGGATGTAGCCGTTTACGGCGGAGATTTTGTGCAGCACGCCTTGCTCTGCCCAGAAGTCTAGGGCGCGGTAGGCGGTGGGCGGGGCGAGTACGTTGTCGCTTTCGCGCTGCATTTGCGCCAGCACGGTGTAGGCTTTAATCACGCCGTCTAGCTGCAATACGATGTCTAAAACGTGTTCGCGCAGCGGGGTTACTTGAACATTTTGGGCGCGGCATTGGGCGAGTATGTTTTGTTTGATGTTCATGGCTGTCTTTCGTTTGGGGAGCATTACGGGGATTGTACGCTAAGAATGGGGGGCGGATGTTTAAATAACGGCGTGAGTGAAGTTATGGCGAGGGGGCTGTTTAACCTGCCACCCCCATCCTAGCCTTTTCCCGCCAGCGGGGGAAGGAACAGATGACTGAATGGCTTGCCGTCCTCAACAATAACGTCAGCATACTTTTTAGAACACCGTCCACTCGTTTTCAGGCTGCCTTTATAGGCAAACAGGTAAGCAACATAGGCAGCCTGAAACCCATTAGGCAGCCTGAAACCGCTTGCGCCCTGCCCTGCTCTATCTAAACCGTGTGGCGACGGCTCGCTCGCCCAGCATGGCGACCAAGCTGTCTAACAATTCGTTGCTCAACACCAGCCGCCATTTGGCGTTGGGCAGCAAGGTGCCGTGGGCGCGGTCGTTGGCGTAGGTCAAAATCAGCGGGATTTTGTTGCCGTTGGCTTGGGTGTGCGGGCGCAGCAGTTTGACAAGGGCGGCGATGTCGTGCTCGGGGCGCAGATTGAGCGTGAGGCTGATGGCAAAGCGCGAGCGGGCTTCATTGAGCCTGTGGATGCCTGCTTGTTTTTGCTCTTCGCTACCGATGTTGGCTACGTTGATGCGCAAGCCGCCATCGGGGTTGAAGCGGTCTTCGCGCACGGTGCAGTCGCAGATTAGGATTTGGTCGGCTTTTAGCGTTTCTTTGGGGATGCCGTCCAGCAAATCGCTGCGGATGATGACTTCTTGCTTGGCCGTGTCGTCTTCCAGCAGCAGGGCAATCATTTTGCCGTTTTTGGTCATAATGCTGCGGATGGAGGTGGCAAAGCCTGCCAGCCGTTGCGTGCCGTCTTTGGCTTTCAGGCTGCCTAATGGCGTGGGCGCAAAGGCGCGCACTTCGCTGGCATAGGGCGCAAACGGATGCCCGCTCAAATAAAAACCAATGGCTTGCTTTTCTTCGGCGAGCTTGGTGGCTTCGTTCCACGGCTCAATGTATTGCAGCGGCACATCTGCCAGCGCGTCTTCCACCATATCAAACAAGCCGCCTTGGTTGGCGTTGTCGGCTTTTTGCTCGGCTTGGGCGATGGCAAGGTCAATATTGCCCAGCAGCATAGCGCGGTTGGGCTCTATGCTGTCAAACGCGCCGCCGCGAATCAGCGCTTCCAGCACGCGGCGATTGGCGTGTTGCTTGCCTACGCGTTCGCAAAAATCAAACAAATCGGTGAACTTGCCGCCGCTTTCTCGCGCGGCAACAATGGCGTTGACCGCCGCTTCGCCTGTGCCTTTGATTGCGCCCAGCGCGTAGCGGATTTGTTTTTGCGCGTTGGGGATAAAGCGGTAAAACGATTCGTTTACATCGGGCGGCAAAAAGCGGATGCCGTTGAGCTTGCTTTGCGCGTCGTCAAAAAACACTTTGAGCTGGTCGGTGTTGTCCAATTCGGACGACATGGTTGCCGCCATAAATTCGGCGGGGTAATGCGCTTTGAGCCACGCGGTTTGATACGACACATAGGCATACGCCGCCGCGTGTGATTTGTTGAAGCCGTAGCCCGCAAATTTTTCCATGTAGTCAAAAATTTCATCGGCTTTTGCGCGGCTGATGCCTTGCTTGGCAGCGCCTTCGGCAAAAATTTCGCGGTGTTTCACCATCTCTTCGGGCTTTTTCTTGCCCATGGCGCGGCGCAGCAAATCCGCGCCGCCCAGCGAATAGCCGCCGATGACTTGCGCCGCCTGCATCACCTGCTCTTGATACACCATAATGCCGTAGGTTGGCTCTAACACAGGTTCCAGCAGCGGGTGCATATATTCAAACTTCGCGCCTTTCATCCGCTCAATAAAGTCGGGAATCAAGTCCATCGGGCCGGGGCGGTACAGCGACACAAAGGCGATGATTTCTTCCAAATTGGTGGTGTTGGCTTGCGCCAGCATTTTTTTCATGCCGCTGGATTCAAACTGGAACACAGCGGTGGTGTTGGCATCGCGGAAGATTTTGTAAGCGGTTTGGTCGTCCAGCGGAATATGGCTCACATCCACGTGCTCGCCTGTGGTTTGGCGGATGAAGTTTTGCGCCATTTCAATAATGGTTAAGTTGCGCAGCCCCAAAAAGTCAAATTTCACCAGCCCGATTTCTTCCACATCGCCCTTGTCAAACATAGACACAGGCGATGCGTTTTCATCGGCTTGATACACGCCGCAAAAATCGGAAATTTTGCTCGGCGCAATCAACACGCCGCCCGCGTGCATCCCCAAATTGCGGGTTAAATCTTCCAGCTTCATGGCAAGATTGAGCAGTTCATCGGCTTCTTCTTCGCGGATGATTTGTTCAATTTCGGGCTCGGCGGCGAGCGCGTCTTTTAAATGCAACGGCTTGTTGGCTTCCAGCGGGATGAGTTTGGACAAGCGGTCGCACAGGGCAAACGGCAGTTGCAGCACGCGCCCCACATCGCGGATTACGGCTTTGGACGACATCGCGCCAAAGGTTACGATTTGGCTGACGGCTTGTTTGCCGTATTTTTCGCGCACATATTCAATCACGCGCCCGCGATTGGCTTGGCAGAAGTCAATATCAAAGTCGGGCATGGACACGCGCTCGGGGTTGAGAAAACGTTCAAACAGCAGCGCGTATTTCAGCGGGTCTAGGTCGGTGATTTTGAGCGAATACGCCACCAGCGAGCCTGCGCCCGAGCCGCGCCCCGGCCCAACGGGGCAGCCGTGGTTTTTCGCCCAGTTGATGAAGTCTTGCACAATCAAAAAATAGCCCGGGAACTGCATTTTGATGATGATGTCTAGCTCAAAATCCAGCCGCGCTTGGTATTCAGGCTGCCTTTGGGCGCGCTCGGCTTCGTTGGGATAGAGCACGGCTAGGCGTTCTTGCAAGCCTTCGTTGGCAAGATGGCGCAAGTAGTCGTTTAAATCCATGCCATCGGGCGTGGGGAACAGCGGCAGGAAGTTTTCGCCCAGCGTGAGCGTGAGATTGCAGCGTTTGGCGATTTCTTGGCTGTTGGCTAGGGCTTCGGGGATGTCGGCGAAGCGGGCGGCAAAATCGGCGGGGGTGAGAAAATGTTGGCTGGGGGTGAAGTCATGCGGGCGTTTGGGGTCTATCAGCGTCCAGCCGCCTGCGATGCACACGCGGGCATCGTGGGCTTTGTAGTCGCCTTGTTGCAAAAATTGGGTGGGATGGGTGGCGACTACGGGCAGTTGCAGGGTTTGGGCGATTTTCAGGCTGCCTGAAACGCTGGTTTCCCAGTCGGGTTTTTCGGACAGGCGTTGCAGTTCCAAATAAAAGGCGTTGGGAAACCATGCGGCGTATTTTTGCGCGGCGGCGCGGGCTTTGTCTTCGTTGCCCAGCATTAAATGGCTGCCCACTTCGCCCGCCTGCGCGCCCGATAGGCACAGCAAGCCACTATTGTCGCCTTGGGCAAGCCATGCTTGGTTGATTTGCGGGGTGTGTTTGTTGCGATCGTCGGCTTCGAAGGCGGCAGTAAGCAGTTCGTTCAGGCGGACGTAGCCTTGCTCGTTGCGAATCAGCAGCACGGCGCGATGGGGCTTTTCAGGCTGCTCGGGGTTTTCTATGCGCACGTCTGCGCCACAAATGGGCTTGATGCCTGCTTTGCGACAGGCTTTGTAGAATTTGAGCAGCCCAAAGGTGTTCATCAGGTCGGTGAGCGCGAGGGCGGGATAGTTTGCGGCGCGGGCGGCGGCAACGTAGTCGCTGATGCGGATGATGCTGTCGGTGATGGAGAATTCGGAGTGGGCGCGAAGGGGGATGGGGGTCATTTTCAGGCTGCGTGGGAAGGGGTTGGAATGGGTAGGATTTTAGCATGTGAATAAAGGGAGCTTGAAATGGGGATGGGGTTTCAGGCTGCCTTTTGGGGGATGGCGTTGGCGTTTGGCAACCCCTGCGCTTTCTTGTTTACCAAAAAAGGCAGCCTGAAAACAGAAATATCCTGTTTTCAGGCTGCCTTATTGTCAACATCAAAACTGCTTATCTACCGTCATAAACCATTGCCCACTCTTGCGCGAATACAGCGCGGGGATATTGCTGTCAATTTCCACATGGCGATAGTTTAGCTTCGGCGTTAAGCCATGCCATGTGAGTTTAGGCGACCACAGCGAGCCTTGCCATTGCCGTTCTATGTCGCGCCGTGTGGTGCGGGTGAAAAAATAGTGTGGCGCGTTAAACTGGCGTGTGCCTACGCGGTAATCTACGCGTGCGCCCACCCAGTCTTTAAACGTGCCTGCTGCGCCGATGCGCACACCTTTGCGCCGCGAGGCTTGGCTGGTTAAGCGGGTTTTGTCGTTCAGCCAATCTACGCCTGTAAACAGCATGATGTCGGGCTTAGGGAAAAACGCCAGCGTGGCAGAGCCGCTGTTTGACACGCTGTTGAAGTTTTTGGCGAGGGCATGGTTGCGGTAATAGCGTTTGGCGTGGCTGGCGGATAAATTGGTTTGCCAGCGGTTGCCCAGCCATTGGCTGTAACTCAGCTGGATGCCCCTGCGGTTGCCATAGCGGTGCCCGCCCAGCCAGTCGTAGCTAAAAAACGGCTGCACGCTGAACGTGCGGCGAACGTCTTGGTATTGATAACCGCCTTGGATGTTGCTGTTGATTTCGTTGTAGTCGTGGTTGTCCCAATAGTAGATGCCGCCGATGTTACTGCTGAATACTAAATTGTGGTTGCCGCCGATGTTGTGGCTTTTGCTGGCAGATGCGCCGTAGCGAATGCCGTGCGCTTTTTTCGGCAAGCTGCTGGGGTCGCGCACAAAGGTGTAGCCGCCGATGCGCAGTTCGCGCACATAGGAGGCATCGTTTACGTTGTCGGTTTGTTCGTATTGTAGATAGCCGTCAAATTTCCATTTTTGCTGTTTGTCCACCGCCGTTTTGGCTTGCTCGGCAAGCTGGCGGATTGGCTCGGGCGTGTTGCTGTCGTTGAGCAAAATATCGGCTTGCTGCTTGGCTTGGCGGTATTGTTTGTTTTCAAATAGCATCGCCATGTAATCCAGCCGCACATAGGGCAGATTGGGCTCGTTTTGCAAAATCTCGCCAAAATCGCGCACGGCTTGGCGATGCTTGGCTTTTACGCGTGCGGCTGCGCCATGTGCGTATTTGTATAACGTGGGGTTGTGCTCGGGGAGGCTTTGGTAAATGGGCAACAAGGCGGCAAGAAAATCCCATTGCCGCTCCAATAGGGCTTGATTGACCAGCTGCTCGGTAAGCTGGGGATTGGCGCGTAAGTCGTCTTCGTTGAGGCGGGATTTGGCTTGTGTTGATTGGGCTGGGGTTGATGGGTTTTCAGGCTGCTCTTGCGCGGCAGACGATGAAGATGCAGCAGGCTCGGATGCGCTGCCAATCGGTTTGCCAATTGGCGTTTTGGCTTGGGGTTGGTAGATATAGTTTTCTTGGTCGGATAAAGTTTGCGCCCACAGCGTTTTCAGGCTGCCTGAAAACAAGGTGAGCAGGATTAGGGTGGGGAGATGGTGTTTTTTCATGGGATTTTTGCGTAAGGGAAACAGGAAAGGCAGCCTGAAATTCGGATGGGGATTTTCAGGCTGCCTGATTTAGGCTGATGGGTTAAGACTTAGCGGCGGGCGCCGCTGAAACCGAAGTATGTGGGATTTCCTACATAACTTCCCTTGTTATCAGTATGTGGATTGATATGCCCAAAACCTGCTATTTCCTCAGCATTAGGACCAAAAAAGTCAACAGTGTATTCCCCTGTTCGTCCGTCTTTACTTTCTGTTGCAGCACCATCTATCCAATATCGTCTACTATGATCAGAATATGTTAAAGCCGATTTAAGCTCGCTATTACCTAATGTAATATCGCCCATGCTGGTAAAGCCAGTAATACTTCCTGATCCTTTCGCCTGCTCCAAACCCCTATCATTCCGTCCAAAACTGATTTGATAATTGAAAACACCCCTTTCAGGCACGGCGGCAAGCGTAAAAGCCTCACCCGAATAGCCAAATTTCTGATTGGTTTCAATCAGGTTTTGGATAGACCGTTCTGGAGTGTAATAACCAAAAACTTTTATAAGCCCACTATTTAACTCGCATCCTGCTGCTACTGCATCAGATTCACAACCTTCGTTGAATTTATGACCAATGGATCCACGATAGGTATAAGATGGTGCCAGTGTTGAGTAAACAACCGAGTATGGTCGCTGATAGGCAGTTACTACACCTTTTACCGTTTCTTTTTTGGCAGAATCAAGGTTAATAGAATTTAAATTTACTGTTGGAGTCATCGAATATTCCACTTGGCGGGTAGAGAAGCCCATACCCAAGTCTGCCAAATTGATGGTGTCGTCATCAATCGATGTTTGCTTATTCCGATAATGGTAGGTTTTTCCGTCTAGGGTCAGCTCTTGAAGCGTCGCACCGTAATCAGCACGTTCAAGCCGTGACACATTTACCTTAGAAAACGGTATCTGTTTCGCTTTGTCCACCTCGCTTTTTAACTCTGGTGGAACAGGGTCGTTAGGCTGAGGTTGTGGGTTTGGTTGAGGCTGTGGAGCGGGTTGTGGTGTAGGTTGTGGTTGCGGATTAGGCTGCGGCTGCGGGTTATTCTTTTTCGGGAACAAGCTGCCGTTTGAATCCGAGCCATTGTTGTTATTGCCGTTGTTATTATTGTTGTTGCCGTTGTTGTTGCCATTGCGATTGGTTGAGCCTGCGCCAATCAGGTTGGAGCCTGTATCCAAGCGGCTGCTGGGCGAGCTGCCGCTGCTGCTGCACGCAGATAACACGGCTACGGCAATCAAAGTTAAACTTAAATTTTTTAACATAGTTCTC
>CAUVGV010000002.1:0-36588 GCA_963551505.1 uncultured Kingella sp. | reverse complement strand
GGGGTGCAGGGGCTTGCCCCTGCTCGTGGTAGGCGGCGAAACGCCTGCTCTGGCGGAAGTTGAGGGATGTTAAAAGGCAGCCTGAAAATGGGATTGGGGTGTTTGATGAAACGGCTGAAACGGCGTGCGCAGCAAAGCTGCACACCCTACGGTTGGGTTTTCAGGCTGCCTTTGTGTGTGCGCCGTTGTGTTTGCCTGTTCACATAATCACGCCATCGCGCCATCACAAAAACAGTTCGCGCATTTCGCTTTTGCCTGCTTCGGGCGGGGGGGTGTTTTCGTCTAGGGCTTTGCGCCATGCTTCTATGGCGGGGAGCAGTAGGTCGGCTTGGCTGCGGTAGAAGCGGGGTTTGCCGCCGAAGCGTTGGATTGTGTCGTGTTGGCGTTTGAGCATGCGGATGTCTTGCCCGATGATGATGTGCGATAGGGGCTGGAAAAACAGGCGAATCAGGGGGGCGAGTTTGCCGTATTTGTAGCTGATGACGGTGTGGACTTGGGTTTCGCGTTCGTTGATGGGGGTGCAGGATGATGTGATGATGTAGTGCTTGCTGTCGGAGAAGATGTAGTCCACGCGCGATGTGTTGGGGGCGATGAAGCGGTCGGTGTGGCGCATTTGGGTGTGGCGGTTTTGCAGGGTATCCCACACCACGCTTTGCCGGCGCGGTTCGCCGTGGTATTCCACTTCTGCGCCGTCTGCCAAATAGCGCAATTCGGCTTGCATGGCTTGGCGGGTGGGGCTGCGGAACAGCCCGCGATGCACATACACGGCGTGCGGGCAGTCTAGGAAGTTTTCTAGGCATTGGGCAACGGGGGCGTGGAAGTGTTTGTTCATGCGGAATGTTGTCCAGCCTGCCTCGTTGTGGTGCGGGAAGGGCAGGGGTTTTTCGTTTACAGGCTCGCCGATACACAGCCAAACGTAGCCATCTTGGGCGATGGCGTGGGCGGTGGGGATGCGCACGTCGTGGCAGCAGCTGGGCGTGGCGGGGATGTGGGCGAGCTTGCCTGCGCCGTCAAATTGCCAGCCGTGGTAGGGGCATTGGATGTTGCCGTGGGTGGTTTTGCCGCCCGACAGGGGGACATTGCGGTGCGGGCAGCAGTCTAGCAGGGCGGCGTATTGGTTGTTTTGCGTGTGAAAGACCACATAGTACTGCCCGAATAGTTGCACGGCTTGGGGCTTTTTGCGGGCGGCGGCTTCGGTGGTGGCGATGTACCAATGGTTTTTGAGCGACATGGGGTGTTCCTTTTTTGAATGGTTTGTGGCGCGGTTTAACGGCGTTTAAGCAGCCTGAAAAACCGCTTTGCGCGTACAATTATACCCACTTTCCCCATCCCAACCGCCCCATCATGCCCCAAGTCTCTTTTCAGGCTGCCTCCGCCGCCGATGATGCCGATTTACGCCAACTGCTGCGCGATAACCCCATGCAGCAAGGCGGCTTAACCCTATCGTTTCGGCGCGAGCCGTCTTACTTTGCCGCGTGCAGCGTGCTGGGGCAAAGCGCGGAAGTGTTTGTCGGGCGCGACACGCAAACAGGCGCGCTGGCCGGCGTGGGCGCGCGCTACCATCTCCCCGCTTTCATCAACGGGCAGGCGCAAAACATCGTTTACCTTGCCGACTTGCGCGTGCAAACCGCCTACCGCAACAGCATCCACCTGCGCCGCGCCTATCAATTTTTGCGCCAACGCCACACCGCCGACCCCGCGGCTGTTTACACAACCATGATATTGCAAGACAACCGCGCCGCGCTTGCCACTATCGCCGCCCAACGCGCAGGCTTGCCGCCCTATCACGCGCAAGGCACGGCACACACCCCGCTTATCCTGCTAGGCTGGCAAAAACCCACCCTCGCCGCCCCTTGCACCATCCGCCGCGCCACCGCCGCCGACTGGGCAAATATCGTCGCCTTTTTAAACCGCGAAAACGCCCGCTACCAATTCGCCCCCGTGTACCACGAAAGCGATTTAACCAACGGGCGACTGCGCGGCTTGCAGCCTGAAAACATCCTGCTTGCCGAAGCCAGCGGCGCCATCATCGGCACGCTCGCCCTCTGGCAGCAAAGCGCGTTTCGCCAAATCCACATTGATGCCTACCACGGCGCATGGCGGTTTATTCGCCCCGTTTACAACGCCCTCGCCCGTATCGCCCCTTTTGCCCCGCTGCCCCGTGCAGGCGAAGCGCTCCAATATGCCTATCTTTCGCTGATTGCCGTGCAAAATGACGATTTAGCCGTGTTCCGCGCCCTGCTGCGCCACGCCTACCGCGCCAGCCACGGCACAGGGCTGCACTACCTGATTGGCGCATTGCACGAACGCCACCCCTTGCGCCCCGCCTTTGCCGATTACGCCAGCATCCCCAGCGGCGGGCAACTGTTTACCGTGCAATTTGACCGCCAACCCTATCCGCTGGACGAGCGCGTGCCGTATGTTGATGCGGCAGCGATATAAATCTAAAATTAGGCAGCCTGAAAACACCAGCATCAACCCATTTCATTTCAGGCTGCCCAATCTCTTTCTTAACTATTCACAAGGATTCCTTAATGAAACACACTCTTATCATTCTTGCGCTCATCCCTAGCCTATCGCTCGCCGCCCCCGCATGGAAAACCATCCGACAAGCCAGCGGCGACCTCAACGGCGATGGACGCGCCGACAAAGTTATCGTTGAACAACAACAAGACCCAAGCAAAATCATCAAAAATAGCGATTTTGGTGCCAATAAACTCAACACCAATCCACGTCGCATAACCGTATTGCTCGCCAGTGCAAACGGTTTTACGCCTGCTGCCCAAGCCAACTGGTTGCCTCCCGCAGGCGATGCCGAAAACCCCTGTTTAGAAGATCCATTGAGCGACATTACTATTAAAAAACAAGTACTGACTATCAATATGTCCTATCTGTCCTCCTGCGGCTCATACGGCACAGAACAAACCAAATATTTATACCAACTCCGAGATGGTAAATTTACCCTTATCGGCGCAGAGTCCAGCAGTTTCAGCCGCAGCGGCGGCTATGGCACAGCCGTGAGCATCAATTTCAACACACACAAAATCAAAGCCTCAGGCTACATCCCCATCTTTGAAGAAGAAAACGGCGCAACGCCCAAAAAACAGCAAGACCGTTGGACTGCTCTTAAAAGCAAAAAAATCTATACGCTTGCCGACAAACCGCCTGCGCCTGATAGCTTGTTAGAACAATCTGACAAACAACTCAGCAACTGGCTATTAGAAGCACGCTAACCTTATTCCAATCTATTTTCAGGCTGCCTTTAAATGTGTGTAATTAACACCAAAAAGCAGCCTGAAACCATTCCTTTTTTTAAACCCGCTCTGCTCCCCCTTACCCAACTGCGCTCTTGCCGTCCCTGCATGGAAAACCATCCAATAAACAGCGACGACCTCAACGGCGACAGACGCATCGACAAAGTCATCACCGAGCAACCACCTTAGTCGCCAGAGTTGAATCTGATAGAAAAGGAATCAAGAGATATTGGGCAATAGATGCCTAAATTTCGCAAAAAAATGGCCGAGCAAGGAAGCTCAGCCATTAAATGTTTGAATGGAATTTTGCAAAGGTTTCAGGCTGCCTTTATTCATGGCAACCGATGCCGCACACAACAACCGCCCTGCCCCATCATCCCCGCGTCCAAGTGGTTTCGCCGCCTGCATCGCGCAATACCACGCCTTGCGCGGCGAGTTCATCGCGGATGCGGTCGGATTCTGCCCAATTTTTGTTGGCGCGGGCAAGGTTGCGTTGAGCAATCAAGGCTTCAATCGCGTCTGCCGATAAGCCGTTATCGGGCGCGCCGCTTTGCAAAAATTCGTGGGGTTCGCGTTGCAACAAGCCCAGCACGCCTGCGAGTGCTTTGAGGCAGCCTGAAAGCTCGGCGGATTGGGTTTTGTTGATTTCTTTTGCCAGCTCAAACAACACGGCAACGGCTTTCACGGTGTCAAAATCGTCGTCCATCGCGGCGTAGAAGCGGCGGGTGTAGTCGTTGGCAATTTAACATAACACAAAAGCGGCGGGGGCAACAATGCCCAAGGCGTTGTATAGGCTGGTGAGCGAGTGTTTGGCATCGTCTAAATGGGCATCGGAGTAGTTAAGCGGGCTGCGGTAGTGGGCGCGGAGAATGAAAAAGCGCACCACTTCGGCATCGTATTTTTTCAGCACGTCGCGGATGGTGAAAAAATTGCCCAGCGATTTGGACATTTTTTCGTTGTCCACGCGGATAAAGCCGTTGTGCAGCCAATATTTGACGTGGCTGTCGATGATTTTGTTGGCAACGTGTGGCGCGTGTTCGCCGCAAATGCCGTGGTGTGCGCCGCAGCTTTGGGCGATCTCGTTTTCGTGGTGGGGAAATTGCAAATCTGCGCCACCGCCGTGGATGTCAAATGTGTCGCCAAACAATTCGCCGCCCATCGCGGAGCATTCGATGTGCCAGCCGGGTCGTCCGTTGCCCCAAGGGCTTTGCCAATGCGGCTCTTCGGGCTTGGCGGCTTTCCATAATACGAAGTCCAAAGGGTCGCGCTTAAAGCCGTCCACTTCCACGCGCTCGCCCGCGCGTAGGTCGTCCAGCGATTTGCCCGATAGCTGCCCATAGGCGGGGAACTCGCGCACGGCGTAATACACGTCGCCGTTGCTGGCGGCGTAGGCTTTGCCGTTGGCAATCAGCTGTTCAATCATGGCTATCATTTGGGCGATGTATTCGGTGGCTTTGGGTTCTACATCGGGGCGTTGCACGCCCAGCGCGTCAGAATCTTCGTTCATGGCGGCGATGAAGCGGGCGGTGAGCTGTTGGATAGTTTCGCCGTTTTCGTTGGCGCGGGCGATGATTTTGTCGTCAATGTCGGTGATGTTGCGCACGTAGGTAAGCGGGTAGCCGTGTTGGCGCAGCCAGCGGGCAATCATGTCAAACACCACCAACACGCGGGCGTGCCCCAAATGGCAGTAGTCATACACGGTCATGCCGCACACATACATCCGCACGTTTTGCGGGTTGAGCGGGGCGAAGGGTTCTTTTTGGCGGGTTAGGGTGTTGTAAACGGTTAGATTGGGCATGGTGGTTCTCATGTGGATAGGATTAGGGGATGGCAAGGGCAGCCTGAAATCTTTGCAAAACCTAAAACAAAACAAGAAATGGTCCATTCTCCGTCATTCCCGCGTAGGCGGGAATCTTGTTTTGAGCTAACACAATGGATTGTTTTGCATGAGTTTCTGAATATTAGGCAAGATTCCCGCCTACATGGGAATGACGGCATTTCTTGTTTTAGCTTCGCAACTTCGCTTCGCTACGCAGGCTGCCTTATTTTGCTTGACTACTTGGCTGCCGTTTGCGGGGCGCAGGCGATGTTTAACAAGCTGGCGGCGGGGGTGTCGGGCAGCGCGGTTTCGTAGCGCGTTTGGCTGGCGGAATATTGATGTTTGGCGAGCGATGCGCCTTTGTCGTTGAAAAACTGCGCTTGAGTGATGCGGAAGTTGCGCGTGTCGCATTGAAACGCCCATTGGCTGATGGCGTATTTGTATTCGGGCGTGTTGCGGTAGTTTTCTTTGCTGGGCTTGTGCACATATTTGCGGTCGGTGAGCGAGGCGGTGTTGCCTTGGCGTTTCAGGCTGCCTGTGTCGTAGGAAACGTCTATGTTGCCATCGTTGATTTTGCCGATTTCTTTCCAGCTCCCCTGCGCTTTCATCGCGGGATTTTTGGAGCCGCCATCACCTGCGCACGCGGCAAGCAAGGTGAGCACGGCAAGGGCAAGAAATGAGTGTTTAAGCATGGTTTTATCCTTTGGAATGGGTTTCAGGCTGCCTATTTGGGTTCTAAACAGCGGCAGCCTGAAAAAACAGCGCATTGTGCCATGTTTGGCTGATAAACGCGAATGCGCCGCATGGATTTTAGCTTCGCAACTCCGCTACGCTCCGCAGGCTGCCTTTGGCAAATCCAAACGTATAGACAGCCTGAAAACCAGCCCATCCCCCATCATCCGTTTTCAGGCTGCCCCCAAATACACCCGCTTCGCCCGCTTCACATTGCACAAAATCTCATACGCAATCGTCCCCGCTGCTGCCGCTACTTCGTTCACGCTGATGATGTCGCCAAACAATTCCACTTCGCTGCCCACGCCGCTATCCGCCTGCTGCAAATCCACCGTCAGCATATCCATAGACACCCGCCCAATCAAACGGCTGCGCACGCCATCAATCGCCACAGGCGTATCGCTCCCCGCGCGGCGCGGATAACCATCCGCATAACCACACGCCACCACGCCCACCCGCGTAGAACGCTTGGTATAAAACGAAGCCCCATAGCCAATCGGCTCATGCGGCTGCAACACCCGCTCGGCAAACACCGCGCTTTTCAAGCGCATCACCGGTTTCAGGCTGCCCGCCAAGCCACCAAACGGGTCAATGCCATACAACGCCAGCCCCGCCCGCCCCCAATCACGCCGCGCCTCGGGATACGCCAGCATCCCCGCCGAATTCGCCAAGCTCTCCGCCCCATCCAGCCCTGTGCACGCCAAATCAAACGCCTCCAACTGCATCTCCGTTGTGCCCCGCTCCGCCTCATCCGCGCAAGAAAAATGCGTCATCTTCACAATCTCCCCCACCTTGCCGCTCTGGCGCAACGCCGCAAACGCCGCCGCATAATTGTGCGGAAAAAAGCCCACGCGGTGCATCCCGCTATCCATTTTCAGCCACACCGTCGCAGGCGCGCGCCAATCAAACGCCAACACCCCCTCCAACTGCGCCTGATGATGCACCACCGGCCACAAACGATACTCCTGCACCAGCGCATAATCCGCAGCCTGAAACACCCCCTCCAACAACACAATCGGCTTCGTAACCCCCGCCTCGCGCAGCTCAATCCCCTCCTCCAAAAACGCCACCGCAAAGCCATCCGCCACATCATGCAACGAGTGCGCACATTGCACCGCCCCATGCCCATAAGCATTCGCCTTCACCACCGCCAGCAGCTTGCCGCCATGCAACGCTTTCAAATACAAATAATTATCCCGCAAATAATCCAAACGGATTTCACACGTTAAAGGGCGCATCGTTTCTCTCCTTAAAAAATCATCATCACAAAAAAGGCAGCCTGAAAATAAAATTCAGCCATAGCACGGCTTGCAAGCAAGCCGTAGGGGCGCGGGGCAATTTTCAGGCTGCCTTAACCATTCGCCCCCGCGTTCAAACATAGATGAGCAACCATTGCCCATCTGCTATCTTACAAAACCCCAAAGGCAGCCTGAAACCCTATTTTAGCTTCGCAACTCCGCTACGCTCCGCAGGCTGCCTCAACCACTCCCACCTCCACCGCTCGCTGTATCTCCCCCTTCAACCCCTCCCGTTCAACATCGCTTAACCCCTGCAAACAATTCAACTCCCCATCCAACGGCACAACCGCCTCCCCATCATCACGCGCCACCGCCAGCAGCAAAGACTGCCCATTTACCTGCACTTGCCACGGCTCTAAACCCCACTTCCATGGTCGTAAACTACCCGCATGAATTTCCACACGCAGCTTCTTGCCTAACACCTGAGTGTCATAGCCATACTTACTACCCATAAAAAAAGCCATAACAAAATTTTTATTCTTTTCCATATTCGCCTCCACCGCCACCAGCCGCCAAGCCGCAACAGGCGCAGCGTTTAATCGTCCTAACACTCGCCACGCCCGCCAACTTTGAATGAGCATATTCAGCACCATCACGCTCGCACATGCCAGTATCACACTATGAAAATTAAAACCCAGTGCAATCTGAGAAGTTAGCAACTCATAGCCAATGCCAGCAAAATAAATCGCACCCCAAAGAAATCCATACCATGGCACATTCCGCAAAATACGATTCACCCGCAACGAGCCGTTAGCAAAACGGAACGCATATTCACGCATCAAAATCACTCCAAAAGAAACGGTAGGCAGCCTGAAAACTCGTAAGAGTAGACAATTCATTGCTCACCTAATCATTCATCACACCGTAAACAGGTGGGCAAGCAAGTTGCCCACCCTACGAATTTTCAGGCTGCCTCCCGCTCACAACACCCTATCCGATTCCACCAACGCCCAAAACGTCCGCACCCCCACCTCAATCAAATCATCAGGAAAATCATAATGCACCGTATGCAGCGGGTTAGCCGTCTCCCCCGTGCCAATAAACAACATCGCCCCCGCCACCCGTTTCAAAAACCAACCAAAATCCTCCGAAGCCCGAAATGGCACAGGCAATTCCTTAATCGGCACGCCCGCTTGTTCGCAAGCAGCCCACACCTTCGCCACCGCCCGCTCATCGTTCACCGTCGCAGGAAAATGGTCGCAGCTTTCCGTGCGCAGCCCAATGCCCCGCTCATCGCACAATGACTGCGCCGCCGCCACAATCAGCCGCTCCAACTTATCCAAATCCCGCTCGTGATACGCTCGAATGGTCAGCCGCAGCACCCCATCGCCCGCCGACACCCCAAACGCTGCCTCGCCCACCTGCACATTCACAATCGTGCACCGAATAAACCCCTCAAACAGCGACTCATCCGCCTGAATTTGCTCAATTTCCCCAATCAATCGCGCAATCGCATAGGCGGGATTGATGCCGTTTTCAGGCTGGCTCGCATGCGCAGGCTTACCATCAAAAAACAAACTCAACCCCTTGGAAGTCAAACAAATCGTCCCCGCCAGCAACGACACCGTTTTAAACGGCTCGCTCGGATAATTGTGATACGCATAAAACTCGCCAATATCCTGCTCATCAAACACACCCAAACACGTTTTCGCCCCCGCGCCCGTCTCCTCCGCAGGCTGAAACAAAAACACTACCGAGCGTTCAGGCTGCATCGCCTCCACCGTCAAAGCCAGCGCGCAAAGCGTAGCCGAATGCCCATCGTGCCCGCACTTATGCGCCACCCCCGCGCATTGCGAACGATACGGCGCGTCAATTTCGTCCTCAATCGGCAGCGCATCAAAATCCGCCCGAAACGCAATCGCAGGCGCATCGCTTTTGCCGCGATACAACGCATAAAAATAATGCCCACGGTCAAACAATTCCAAGCCCGAATGGTCGCGCAAAAAATCCATCAGCCGCTGTTTTGTCCACACCTCCTGCCCCGACAATTCAGGGTGCGCGTGCAATTCATGGCGCAATTGGGTTGCCAGCGGCACAACACGTTGCAAAGTTTGTTCTAACAGCATCATCATTCTCCTTACGATTATTTAACAAAATTAACAAAAACATTGTAGTCCTCCATTCTTTCAACTTCAATGCAGCATCCCCAATAATGCCCACCAGCGCACGAAACACAAATAAACACTTGCCTAAACAAGGCAAAACACACTAAAATGCGCGGTTTTCTCATATCCCTAATTTTCCTAAGGAATCCCAATAATGGTAGTTATCCGTTTAGCCCGTGGCGGCTCTAAAAAACGTCCTTTCTTCCACATCGTTGCAGCCGACAAACAAGCACGCCGCGATGGTCGCTTCATTGAGCGCGTAGGTTTCTTCAACCCCGTAGCCAACGAAAAACAAGAACGCATCCGCATCCATGCTGACCGCCTGAACCACTGGGTATCAAACGGCGCGCAAGTGAGCGCTGCCGTTACCAAATTGGTTGCCGAACAAAAAGCCGCCGCTTAATCCACACGCCATGAGCAACACGCAAAACTGGGTAGCAATGGGCTACATCAAAGGCGCATTCGGCATCAAAGGCTGGATAAAAGTCCAATCCAACACCGAATACGCCGATAGCCTATTAGACTACCCACAATGGCGTTTAAGCAAAGGCAAACAACACATCCTAGCCGAAGTGGAAAGCGGCAAAATCGCAGGCGACGAACTCCAAGTCAAACTCGCCCACATCCACGACCGCGACGCAGCCACCCTATTACGCGGCTACACCATTGAAGTCCCCCGCGAACAATTTGAACCCACCGAAGAGGGCGAATATTACTGGGCAGACCTCGTGGGCATGGAAGTCAAAAACCGCGATGGCATCAGCCTCGGCAGCGTTCACAATCTTATGGAAACAGGCGCACACGATATTCTGATTGTGCGCGGCGAATACGGCGAAAAACTGATTCCCTTCGTTGAACAATTTATTGATAACGTGGACAACGAAAACCGCCAAATCACTTGCGACTGGGGCTTGGATTACTGATGTTTATTCAAGCCATTACGCTCTTTCCCGAGATGTTTAGCAGCATCACCGAATACGGCGTAACAGGGCGCGCATTCAAGCAAAATCTCTGGCAATTTGCCGCCATCAATCCCCGCCAGTTTGCCGATAATAAACTCGGCTATATTGATGACCGCCCGTTCGGCGGCGGGCCGGGCATGATTATGATGGCGCCGCCGATTCAGGCTGCCATTGATGCCGCCAAACAGCATTACAAACAACATAGCATAGGGCAGCCTGAAAACAGCCGTGTGGTGTATTTAAGCCCGCAAGGTGCGCCGCTGAACCACGCCAAAGTGCAAGCATTATCGCGCTTGGATAATTTGGTGCTGCTGTGCGGCCGCTATGAAGGCATTGATGAGCGCGTGTTGCAAACCAGCGTGGACGAAGAAATCAGCATTGGCGATTTTGTGGTATCGGGCGGCGAGCTGCCCGCGATGATGTTGATGGATGCGGTGCTGCGCTTGCTGCCCAATGTGTTGGGCGATAGCGCGTCTGCCGAGCAAGATTCGTTTGCCAATGGTTTGCTGGATTGCCCGCATTACACGCGCCCCACAGAATTTCAGGGCATGAGCGTTCCCGAGGTTTTAAAATCGGGCAATCATGCGCTGATAGCGGAATGGCGATTGAAACAATCGCTGCGCCGCACGTTGCAGCGCCGTCCCGAGCTTTTGGATGCGCGTTGTTTACTCCCACAGGAAGCCCGTCTCTTGGCTAAAATCCGTTTGGAACAAGAGCAACAGGCATAATCCATATTATATTAAGGAAAAATCATGAACTTAATCCAACAGTTAGAGCAAGAAGAAATTGCTCGTTTGAACAAACAAATCCCTGAATTTGCCCCTGGCGACACCGTTGTGGTGTCTGTGCGCGTGGTGGAGGGTAACCGCAGCCGTTTGCAAGCGTATGAAGGCGTGGTGATTGCGCGTCGCAACCGTGGCTTGAACAGCAACTTTATCGTTCGCAAAATTTCCAGCGGCGAAGGTGTGGAGCGTACTTTCCAACTGTATTCGCCTAACGTGGAAAAAATTGAGGTGAAACGCCGTGGTGATGTGCGCCGTGCGAAACTGTATTACTTGCGTGGCTTGACGGGTAAAGCAGCGCGTATTAAAGAGAAATTGCCTGCGCGCAAGCAAGAAGCGTAATTTGGATTTGATGAAAAAGGACAGCCTTTGGGGTTGTCCTTTTTTTGGTTTTAGCTTCGCAACTCCGCTACGCTCCGCAGGCTGCCTTTTGTGTATGAGGCTGCCAAGCATAAAGGCAGCCTGAAACCATGCAAGAGACGGTTGATGTTGGGCGGGGTGCAGGGGCTTGCCCCTGCTCGTGGTAGGCGGCGAAACGCCTGCGCGGGCAGAAGATGAGCAATAAATAGGCAGCCTGAAATTTGTAATTCGTCTTGTAAACCAATAGGCAGCCTGAAACGCCATCCCCCGTTTTCAGGCTGCCTCTATCATTCGCTCAAACTCGCTGCCGCAACCCCGCCACCGCCGTCATCGCCAGCAGCAACACAATCGCCGCGCCAAAATACAACTGATTTTTCTGCCAGCCCGCATCCAGCAGCCGCCCCACTAACATAGGCGACACCATTGAACCAACCCGCCCCACGCCAATTGCCACCGCCACGCCTGTGCTGCGAAAATCCGCCTCCCACAGCGATGGGTTCAGGGTGTACAAGCCTGCGATGCAGCCGTTGGACAACGCGCCCAGCACCACCGCCAACACCAAAGCCAGCGGCAAATGCGCCGTGGCAGGCACAAACGCGCACACCGCCGCCGCAGCCAAGCCCGCAAACGCCAGCAGCATGGTGCGCACGCCCCAGCGGCTCACCAAAAAGCCAAACAGCAGCGACCCCACCGCCCCGCCAATAGAAATCGCCATGCCCACCGTTTGGCTGCTCGCCTTGCTCATGCCCGCCTCTTCCAGCAGCGCGGGTGTCCACGAGCTGATAAAGTAATACGCCGCCATCACGGTGATAAACGCCAGCCAAATCAACAGCGTGGTTTTTAAATAATCGGCTTGGAACAAGCGCAGCACCGACACACCGCGCGCGCGGCTGCGTTGCTCGGGGAACGCCCAATCGCCGTGCAGCCCCATCTTCGCCGCAATCGCATCCAGCCGCGCCTTTGCGTTGGCAGGGCGGCGGTTAAGCAAATAATCCACGCTTTCGGGCAGCAACGCCACCAACGCCACAAACGCCATTGCCGTAAGCATCGCGCCCACCACAAACACCGACCGCCAGCCATACTGCGTTTGCAGCATCACCGCCGACATCCCGCCCACCATCGCGCCGATGCCAAAGCCCGACGCATAAATCGCAATCGCCAAGCCGTGCCATTTTTTATTGGCATACTCGCTCACCAACACATTGGTGCAAGGCAAAATTCCGCCCACGCCCAAGCCCGTGAGCACGCGCGACGCCACCAGCCACGCCATCGAATGCGACCCCACCGTCAGCAGCATTCCTGCCGCCGACAGCAGCACCGACAGCATCAGCACAGGGCGGCGGCCCAGCCTATCCGCCAGCGGCCCCAGCAGCAGCGACCCCGCCGTCATGCCCACAAAGCCCGCGCTCATCAGCGAGCCAATCTGCCCGCCGGTCAAGCCCAGTTCGCTTTTGATGCTTTTCGCCGTGAACGCCACCGCCAGCACGTCAAACCCGTCCAGCATATTCAGCACCACCGCCAAAGCCACCACCAGCCATTGAAAGCCCGTCATCGGGCGTTGTTGAATGTGTTGTTTTAAATTCATTGTTGTTCCTTATGCGTAGGCAGCCTGAAAACCATTAGCCAAATCGGTTTACTATAATCAAGCCGCAACTAAAATACAAATCCGAAAAATACGCAATCAGCATGAAAACGCTTCATGCAAAAAGCCATCAGGCAGCCTGAAAAGGCATTACAATCTGCGCGGCTGGGTTCGCCCACGCCGTTTCATCCCGCATAGGGCGCGCAACCCCATGCCATCTTATCCAATAACAAAACAGCCGTTTTAGCTTCACAACTCCGCTACGCTCCGCAGGCTGCCTATTCTTCATCTACAGCCAAACCATGATAAACCTGCTCATCATTGCCCACGAAACCCTCGGCACCGCCTACACCGCCCTCGCCCACCACATCCTGCCCCACGGCGATTTTAGCCACATCCACCAACTGCACGTCCAGCCCAGCGACGACCACACCACCATTATCCAACGCGCCCAAGACCACCTTGCCCGCACCGCGCCCAACCACGGCACGCTGATACTCACCGACATATTCGGTGCAACCCCCTGCAACGCCGCGCTCAAACTCGTTGTGCCCCAGCAAACCAGCATGGTTACAGGGCTCAACGCCCCCATGCTGATTAAAGCCCTTACCCATTGCGCCCACAGCACCGACCTTGCCCGTTTCACCGAAACCGTGCAACAAGCGGGCATCAACGGCATCCTCGCGTTTAACGAACCGCCCACGGGTTGCGCGGTATAGAGGCAGCCTGAAACACGCGCAGCGCGGTTTGTAGAACCCAATCCCCAAAAGGTACGGCAATGGCTTGTTGCCCAATGGCGGCGGTAATAGGTTTTCAGGCTGCCTCAACCAACCAGAGGCAGCCTGAAAAGCCAAACAGCTTATTCCACCAACGCCAACCAACAAGCTCCAACCCATTTTCAGGCTGCCTTATCATCAAGCCGCTCCCCGATTGAGGCAGCCTGAAACGCCATCGCAGCTCCCAAATGCAACGCCCTGCTACTCCCCAAATAACATTTTCAGGCTGCCTATTGGCGCAACCAAGGCAGCCTGAAACCCGCCCCCACCCCGAAAGCCCCGCCATGCAAACCCAAACCCTCACCATCATCAACAAACTCGGCTTGCACGCCCGCGCATCCGGCAAATTCGTCCAAACCGCCGCCCAATACCAAAGCGAAATCTGGGTCAGCAAAGGCGAAAAACGCATCAACGGCAAAAGCATCATGGGCTTGATGATGCTCGCCGCCGCCCAAGGCAGCACCATCCAAATAGAAGCCAACGGCGCAGACGAAGCCCAAGCCATCCAAGCCCTAGCCGCGCTCATCAACGACTACTTTGGCGAAGGAGAATAACCATGCTCGTTATCCACGGCTACCCCGCAGGCAGCGGCATCGCCATCGGACGCGCCCACCTTATCCGCCGCAACCCATCCGAAGTTCCGCAAATCTGCCTTGCCGATGGCGAAATCCCCGCCGAAGCCGCCCGTTTTGAAGCCGCCGTCAAAACTACCCGCAAGCAGCTAGAACAAATCCGCAGCAACATCCCCGAAAACGCCCCCACCGAGCTGGGCGCATTCATCTCGTTGCATCTCATGCTGCTCACCGATGCCACTCTGTCGCGCGAACCCATTGATATTATTGAACAACAGCAAATCAACGCTGAATGGGCGTTAAAAATCCAAAGCGAACGTCTCGCCCAACAGTTTGACGAAATCGACGACGAATACCTGCGCCAGCGCAAACAAGACATGCTGCAAGTCGTGGAGCGCATCCAAAAAAATCTCATCGGGCAAAGCACCGAACTCAACCTAGATGGCACGCTGCTGGACGACATCATCCTGATAGCTCACGACCTATCCGCCGCCGACACCATCCACTTCAAAGACCAGCGCATAGAAGGCTTTGCCACCGACATGGGCGGCCCCACCAGCCACACCGCCATACTCGGGCGCAGTCTCAATATCCCATCCGTGATTGGGCTGGGCGCAGCGCGGCGGCTTATCCGCGAACACGAATGGGTGATTGTGGACGGCATCAGCGGCACGCTTGTTATCGCCCCCGATGAACTTATCCTTGCCCAATACCGCCAGCAACAAGCCCGCTACCGCAGCCAACAACGCGCGCTCAACAAACTCAAAAAAACTGCCGCCCAAACCCAAGACAACGAAGAAATAGAACTGCTCGCCAACATAGAAAGCAGCGAAGACATCAAAGCCGTGCACCAACTCGGCGCAGACGGCGTAGGGCTACTGCGCAGCGAATTTCTCTTTCTCAACCGCGACACCCCGCCCAACGAAGACGAGCAATACCAGTTCTACACCGACATCATCAAAAAACTCAAAGGCAAACCACTCACCATCCGCACCATCGATTTAGGCGTAGATAAAAACCCCCGCTGGTTCGGCAGCAACAGCACGCCCAACGCCGCACTCAACCCCGCGCTTGGGCTAACAGGCATCCGCCTCAGCCACGCCGAGCCCGTATTATTTCGCACCCAACTGCGCGCCATACTCCGCGCCGCCGTTCACGGCAAAACCAAAATCATGTTCCCCATGGTCGCCAGCCTGTCCGAACTCAAACAAAGCCTGATTCATCTGGACACCGCCAAAAAACAACTCGCCGAGCGCAACGAAGCCTACGGCGAAACGGAAATCGGCTGCATGATAGAAATCCCCTCCGCCGCGCTCACCGTGTCCAGCCTGCTCAAACACGCCGACTTTATCTCCATCGGCAGCAACGACCTCATCCAATACACCCTATCCGTGGACAGAAACGACGACAGCGTCAGCTACCTCTACCAGCCCGCCCACCCCGCCGTGCTCAAACTGCTTGCCCACATCATCCGCACCGCCAACCGCCTCGGCAAACCCGTATCCCTGTGCGGCGAAATGGCAGGCGACCCCCGCTTCACCCGCCTGCTGCTCGGGCTTGGGCTGCGCACCTTCTCCATGAACACCGTCAATCTGCTCGCCATCAAAGACATCATCCTGCGCAGCCACAGCGAACAGCTGGAAAACGACATCTCCCGCCTGATGCGCAACGAAGACCCCGACAAATCCGACGACTTATTGAAAAAGCTCAACGCGATTGAGTATGGCGGATAGCATGAGGCAGCCTGAAAACGATATTTTGCGTTTTAGCTTCGCAACTCCGCTTCGCTACGCAGGCTGCCTATTGGTTTACAAAACGGATTATAGTTTTCAGGCTGCCTTATGGATGCAGACCCATACACAAAAGGCAGCCTGAAAATCAAAATGGAGCGGCGACGGCTCGTCGCCAAAAATGCCTATCCGTTTCAAGCTGCCTACCCTTTTCAGGCTGCCTTTTAACATCCTCCATCTTTTGCCCGCGCAGGCGTTTCGCCGCCTACCACGAGCAGGGGCAAGCCCCTGCACCCCGCCCAACATCAACCGTCTCTTGTATGATTTCAGGCTGCCTTTATGGTTGGCAACCTCATACACAAAAGGCAGCCTAAAAACGCTATTTCACGCTTTCAGGCTGCCTCACATTTGACGGATTACGGCTTTCAGGCTGCCTCACCATTGCCGCTGTCCAATTTATCCAACAGCGCAACCAGCCCTGCCGCGCAGCTTTCAGCTTTGCTTTGCACCTGTTCGGGCGTGTACAGCGCGGGCGATGTGCCGTGGAAATAGAAGGGGTCTAGATAGTTCATCTGCGCGTAATACGCGGTTTGCTCTATGTTTTTGCACAACTCCAACACGCGGAAATGGGCGACGCCGTCGGCGCGGTAGTCGGCTGCGGGCGAGCCGATGGTGATGCTGGCAACGAAATTTTTGCCTTTGAGTTTGTCGCCCGTGCTGCCGTAGGCGAAGCCGTGGGTAAACACGCAGTCAAAATAGTGTTTCAAGATGGCGGGCATGTTGTACCAGAACATCGGGTATTGGCACACGATGGTTTGGTGGCGCAGCAGGGCTTGTTGTTCGGCGGCGGCGTCAATGCGAAAATCGGGATAGAGGGCGGCGAGGTCGCGGATTTCGTCGTGCGGGCGGGCGGCTTGCAGGTGGGTGATAACGGCTTTGTTGGCAACGGATTGCTGGAAGTCGGGATGTGCAAGAAGGATGAGTGCCATGTCTGTTCTTTCGGGGCGTGGTGGGAAATGCGCCGATTGTAGGCAGCCTGAAAAGCCAAAACAAGAACTATCCTTTTGTATAGGTGCGAGAACCTGTATTCATTATTTTCATAGGCATCTTTCATGCCCTAAAAACGCGGCTACTGCGTTAAAAATGCTCGCAAGGTGTCCAACCTTGCTGCGCTTTTTGCCTTGTATCCGCGCTTTTATGTCATAAAATCTGCTTATGAAAATAATGGATACAGGTTCTAAAAAAATGAAAACAGAATGCTGCAGCGACGCGTTTGGCTTTAACGGCAAAATTTACCCTTGCACCCTCAGCGTGGCGATGGATTTGGTGGGCGGCAAATGGAAGGCGGTCATCCTTTACCATTTGCAGGACGGTGCAAAACGCTTCGGCGAGCTGCACGCGCGCCTGCATACCGCCACCGAGGCGGTGTTGAGCCGCTGCCTGCAACAGTTGGAACGCGACGGCTTGGTGTCGCGGCAGGTGTTCGGCAGCAAGCCGCCGTTCAAAAGCGAATACGCGCTGACGGATTTCGGGCGCAGTTTTCTGCCTGTACTGGCTGTGCTGACCGAATGGGGCAATCAGGCGGTGGTGGCGCGGGGTGGTTTTGTGGATGAAATGTGTGAATAGAAAGGCAGCCTGAAAACGATGTTTTGCGTTTCAGGCTGCCTCATCTTATCCATCCATTGTGTGTTACACCATCACGCAAAATCCCAGCCAATAGGATAATTATCACGATTTGGTTTGCAACAAAGCAACCACCTGCCTTAACGTAGTCAACTCACTTTCTAAGCGGCTAATAATTTCATCTTTATGTAAAACAGTCTGCTTCAATTTTTCAATTTCAACAGATAGTTCTTGTCCCTGATAAAGATTGTTGCTTCCTTGATTATTATCGCCACGAATAATCAAATAAGCAGGGTTGTTTTCAGGCTGTGGCAATAGTTCGTGAACATCTACTTCCAAGATTGCAGCGATTTGCTCCAAGCGAAATATATTAACGCTATTTTCTCCGCGCTCAATCTTTGCATAGCCGTTTACCGACATATGCAGTTTTTCTGCCATTTCTTTTTGCGACCAGTTCCGTTCTTCACGCAGGGTACGGATAATTTCGTATGTTTTCATTGCAACCACTTTTTAGGTAAGAGATGCCACTTTTAGTAGCTTTCACAAAGAAAGCCGAATATTTATAATTACTTTGCTTAACCTGTTTTAACAGGAATGAGTTTAAATCTTACCATTATTTTTAAATGATTGGAGAATCTCGTGAAAAAAATTATATTTGCAACTTTGTTGGTTTCTGCGTCAATTACAGCATTTGCTGCTGTGGGCAGCGTTTATTCTTCTAAAACAACAACGATAGAAATCAAAAATAACGGAAACCAATACCAAGTTACCGCGGGCTTTGGTGTATCAGGTTGTGCTGGCAGTTTTTCTGGCACGGGAACATTAAACGGTTCAGTTTTGACTGTATTTGATGCTGCCACTGCCAAAGAAGATGGTGGAAACAGAAGTGATTACACTATGAAAATTCGTTTCAGTAATAATTTCAATAATGCCAAAATTATCCATGAACCAGGTATATACTATCATGGCGCATCTTGTAGTTTTACTGATGGCGGCAACCCTAATTTAAAAAGAGTTAGATAATTTTATTTTTGAGAGATTTTTATGAAAAAATTAATTTTTGTTTTATTGCTATCCAGTATTGCAAGTGGCGCATTTGCAAATAACGCAGCTGTTGCAACGGTTCAACGTATGTATACAGAAGCAAGCAAGGGAATACCTGGAATAACTGTGGTAGAAAAATATGCTGACAGCAGCCTGAAACAAGCAATGCGTGCTGCTGATAAATATACCGAACGAACAGGGTATATATGTACAGATGCAGACCCAATGTGGGATAACCAAGACCCACAAGAAAAAGCCAAAGTTTCAGTTACCTCTCTCGGTGGCAATAAGGTTAAAGCATCGTTCAAACAATATGGAAAAAACGTGAACCGAATTTACACGTTAAATTGTAATGAAAACAGTTGTAAAGTATCTGATGTATCGGGTTTGAAACACGAATTGATACAATGTCGCTAGCTCGTTAATTATTTGCTCACAATAAGGCAGCCTGAAAACGCTCAATCCCGTTTTCAGGCTGCCTCATCTCATTCACAACACTAAGCGCGTTATTCAACCCGCCCCATCACGCAAAATCCCCACCAAAGCTCATTGCCCCCGTTTCTGCGCTGCTGGTTTGCGCGCGAAAGCCTGCAAACAATTCGCGCCCGATGCCGTGCGTGTTTTTGGATAAATCGGGCGTGGGGATTTCCCGCGCGTGCCATTCGGCTTCGTTTACCAGCACATTCAATTCGCCTGTTTTGGCGTTGAAGCGAATCATGTCGCCCGTGCGGATTTTGCCGATGTTGCCGCCCATCAGGGCTTCGGGCGACATATGAATCGCGGCGGGCACTTTGCCCGATGCGCCCGACATCCGCCCATCGGTAACCAGCGCCACTTTAAAGCCGCGGTCCAGCAAAATCGCCAGCGGCGGGGTTAATTTGTGCAATTCGGGCATCCCCATCGCCCGCGCGCCTTGAAAGCGCACCACGCACACAAAATCGCGCTCCAATTCGCCGCGCTCAAACGCTGCCAACACTTCGCGCTGGTCGTTAAACACGATGGCAGGTGCTTCAATTTCAAAATGTTCAGGTTTCATGGCAGACACTTTAATCACGCTGCGCCCCACGTTGCCGCGCATCAGGCGCAAGCCGCCATCGGGCGAAAACGGCTCGGCAACAGTGCGCAAAATCGCGGTGTTGCGGCTTTCGGCAACCGCGTCGCGCCATTGGAGCTTGCCGTCAATCAAAAACGGCTCTTGCGTATAAGCCGCCATGCCATGCCCAACCACGGTATCCACATCATCATGCAGCAAGCCCGCGTCGCGCAGTTCGCGGATAACGAATGGCAAGCCACCTGCCGCCGCAAAATGATTCACATCGGCTTGTCCGTTGGGATACACGCGAATCAGCAGCGGAATAATCGATGAGATTTCGTCAAAATCGTCCCAGTTCAAAATCACGCCCGCCGCGCGCGCCATCGCCACAAGGTGCATGGTGTGGTTGGTGGAGCCGCCTGTTGCCATCAAGCCTATCATGGCGTTGATAAACGATTTTTCGCTCAACATTTCGCCCAGCGGTTTCAGGCTGCCTGATTGGATGCCTTGCACCATGTGTGCGCCCGCATAGCGCGTTAAAGCCTCGCGCATCGGCGTGTAGGGGTTGAAAAACGCGGCAGCGGGCAGATGCACGCCCATCAATTCCATCATCATTTGGTTGGAATTTGCTGTGCCGTAAAAGGTGCACGTGCCTGCGCTGTGATACGAGCCTAGCTCGCTTGCCAACAAGGCATCGCGCCCCACTTTGCCCTCGGCAAAAAGCTGACGCGTGCGGGCTTTTTCTTTGTTGCTGATGCCGCTTTCCATTGGGCCTGCGGGCACAAAAATAGCGGGCAAATGTCCGCACGACAACGCGCCTATCATCAACCCAGGCACAATTTTGTCGCACACGCCAAACAGCAACGCGCCGTCAAACATTTGATGCGACAGCCCCACCGCCGTGCTCATGGCAATCACATCGCGCGAAAACAGTGACAATTCCATGCCCTCGTAGCCCTGCGTGATGCCATCGCACATGGCGGGCGTGCCGCCTGCCACTTGCGCGGTTGCGCCGAATTTTTGCACTTCGTCTTTAATCCAATCGGGAAAATCTTTAAACGGCTGGTGCGCCGACACCATGTCGTTATACGCGCTAATCATGCCGATATTGGGCACATTGGGCTGCTGCATTTGGATTTGGATGGTTTTGGGCATGGCGGCATAGCCGTGCGCCAAGTTGGAGCAGCCAAGCTGGTCGCGCTGCACTTTGCCTTGTTTGACATATTGGCGAATCCGCGCCAAATAGGCGGTGCGCGTGGGGTGGCTGCGGTCAATAATGCGCTGGGTGATGGCGGCGAGTTTGGGATGGAGAGCGGTCATGGTTGGTGTCTTTCTGGTTTGTTTGTCTGTCTGGATTATTGTAGTTTGATTACAAAATAGCGTTGCGTGGTGGCAGGCTACGCGGGGCGGATTATACCGAAAAATTGGCGAAACGGCTGTTTTAAATCAATTTTTGCGCGGCGTTCGCATAGACAAAAACCATGCTGATGTGTAGGATTGCTACGATTTAAGGCAGCCTGAAAAAAGGAATCAACATGAATAATCTCATCATCCGCACCCCGCGCCCCGATGAAGCCGCCGCGATGGCGGAAATTGAAGCCTTGGGCTTTGCGCCCGCCGAAGCCGCCAGCTTGGCGTAGATTACCGCGCGATTGGCGGTGTTCCCCGAACAGTTTTTTGTGGTGGAGCAGGATGGGCGCGTGGTGGGTTTTATCAACGGCTGTTCGGCAGATACGCCGCATTTGCCTGATGAATTTTACGCCGATGCCAACCATCATCAGCCCAACGGCGCATATGCGTTTGTGTTTGGCTTGGCGGTGCATCCCGATTATCAGCGGCGCGGCATGGCGACGGCGTTGCTCAACCATTACATCGCCACCATGCGCGAGCGCGGTAAACACGGCGTGGTGCTGACTTGCAAGGCGCATTTGCTAGATTATTATTGCGGCTTTGGCTTTGCGCACGGCGGCGTGGCAGATTCGGAACACGGCGGCGCAGAATGGCACGAGATGACGCTGCTGTTTTAAGCGGACGCTGAGGCAGCCTGCGTAGCGCAGCGAAGTTGCGAAGCTAAAATGGGTAAACGCGATTTTCAGGCTGCCTATTGTATGGAAAACACCGTTTTAGGCAGCCTGAAACCAGCATAACCCGCCCCGCTTTGCTCCATCCCAACACAAAAAAAGACGAACTTCCCAAAGTCCGTCTTTTTATTTGCGCCACGCAACAGCGCGGCAACTCGTTTCATCGGCAAAGCCTATGGTTTTCAGGCTGCCTCTGCTTGGCTCACTTGCGGTTCGCGCCGCAGCAGCGTAATCAAATCGGCAAGGCGTTTTTTCATCTCGCGGCGGTCAATGATTTGGTCTATCGCGCCTTTTTCCAGCAAAAATTCGGCGCGTTGGAAGCCTTCGGGCAGTTTTTCGCGCACGGTTTGTTCAATCACGCGCGGGCCGGCAAAGCCAATCAGGGCTTTGGGTTCGGCGACCACGATGTCGCCCAAAAAGGCGAAGCTGGCGGATACGCCGCCCATGGTGGGGTCAGTGAGCACGGAGATAAACGGCAAGCCTTTTTCGTTGAGCAAATGCAGCGATGCGCTGGTTTTGGTCATTTGCATCAGCGAGTTCAGCCCTTCTTGCATACGCGCGCCGCCCGATGCAGCCACGCAGATAAAGGTGCAATTATCGGCAACGGCGCGGCGCACGCCTTGCACAAACCGCTCGCCCACCACCGAGCCCATTGAGCCGCCGATAAAGCGAAATTCAAACGCGGCAATCACCACGGGCAAGCCGTGCATTTGCCCGCGCATCACCACAATCGCATCGTCTTCGCCTGTGGCTTTTTTGGCGGCGGCAAGGCGGTCGGGGTATTTTTTGCTGTCTTTGAATTTGAGGATGTCGGTGGGGTGAATGTTGGCACCGATTTCTTCGCGGTTGGCTTCATCCAGCAAGAGGTTTAGGCGTTCGCGGGCGGTAAGCGCTTCGTGGTGCCCGCATTTGGGGCAGACTTTGTGGTTTTGGCTGAGCTCGGTGGCGTATTGGGTTTCGCCGCAGGATGAGCATTTGTGCCATAAGCCTTCGGGCACGCCTGTTTTTTTGTCGTCATTTTTTTTGATTTTGGGCGGGAGAATTTTGTCAAACCAGCTCATGATGTTGTCCTTATGTGGATTTTCAGGCTGCCTTTGCGTTTCAGGCTGCCTGATGTGGGATTAGATGGGTTGTACTAATTTTTGCGGGGTGGAATATAGCGGGTATTTTTGCGCTTGGCAAAGGGCAGCCTGAAAATGGTGTTGGGGCGGCGTAATCGGTTTTCAGGCTGCCTTATCAGGCGGGTAAACACAATATAGGCAGCCTGAAAACTGCTGTTCACAAATTCTGCGCCAGCCAATTCCATGTGCGGCGAAGCACACCCGCGTGCCTTTCAGGCTGCATGGTTTGCGCCACAGGCTCGCGCGCCATCGCTTCAAAATATTGCCAATCGCTCTCGTCAATCGTTGGTTTAAGCAGGAAATACACTTCGCCGTGAATCGGAAAGCCCGAATCGTGCACCATGCGCGTGAGCATTTGCAATTCGCTTTGCGTCATGTCGCTGGCAAAATGGCTTTGCGGGTGCAAAACAATGATGCACGGCTTGTCATGCTTTGCCATGCCGCTTTTGGCAAGCGCGTTTTGGAAAATATCGGCGGCGACTTGCTCATCATCAATGGCAACGCGCGGATGCGAAAACGGGCAAGGCTTCATCACATCGTCCACCAAGCCGATGCGCAGCGTGGTGGGCATTTTGAAGCTGGCGCGGTTGTTAGACATATTGTGAATTTCAATAATGCCCGCCGACAGCGACACCAGCAGCACAGGAATATGCGTTTGAATAACAGTCATGCGTTGCTCCTAAAACGTGTAGCCCACTTGCAATTCATCATCGCCCACCAGTTGCAACAGCAGCGCATACAGCGGGGCAAGTTCTTCATAACGGCGCGATGTGCGGCGCAAATAGTTCAAAAAGCGCGGGATTTCGGGGCGATATTTATCCTTGCCATCGCGGTGATACAGCCGCGCAAAAATGCCCGCCACCTTCAAATGCCGCTGCACGCCCATCCATTCATACCATTTATAAAAGACATCAAACTGCGCGGGCACAGGCAAGCTCGCCGCGCGCGCCTTTTCCCAATAGCGAATGGTTAAATCCAGCGTAAACTCTTCATCCCATTCAATAAACGCATCGCACAGCAGCGACACCAAGTCGTAAGTGATTGCGCCGTATAAAGCATCCTGAAAATCCAAAACCGCAGGGCGGTTGGGCGTGAGCATCAAATTGCGCACGATAAAATCGCGATGCACATACACCTTGGGCTGCGCTTCAATCGCAGGCAGCAGCGTGTCCATCGTTTGCTGCCATAATTGGCGTTGCGCAAAATTCAGGCTGCTGTTTAATTCTTTTGCCACAAACCATTCGGGAAACAAATTCATCTCGCGCAGCAAAATCTCGCGGTTGTATTCGGGCAACTGGTTGGGCTGGCTGGATTTTTGCAGAATAATCAGCTCGTCAATTGCTTCCAGCAGCAAGGCTTTGTGCGCTTTGGACGTGTTTTCCAATTGCATCGCTTTAAGGTATTGCACATCGCCCAAATCGTTTAACACGATAAAACCCAGCTCCAAATCTTTGGCGAGCACGGTGGGCACATTCAGGCTGCTGAATAAATCGCGCACTTTCAAATAATTCGCCACGCTCTCGCGCATTTTTTCGGGCGGCGCGTCCATGCAAATCACCGTGCTGCCATCGGCAAAGGTGGCGCGAAAATAACGGCGAAAATCCGCATCGGCGGCAGCAAAGCTCAGTTCAAAGGGTTGATTGGGGTAAACGCTGGTGAGCCAGTCTTTTAGCAGGGTTTCTCGTTGCATACTGTGAATTATCGGGTTTTCGGTTAAAATAGCCCATCATTTTAACTTTAAAACCGTTGCAAGGTGTGATTTTGTCTCGTTCATTTGTAAGCAAACCATTAGTCGCCATGCTGGGCATTGCCTTTTCGGGCAGCGCGTGGGCGGTGTCGGATACATGGCAGCCTGAAAAGCTAGGCTGGGTGTGCCGTGCGCCCAATCCGCAAGCCAAAGGCGTTGCGCCCGCCCGCAAAACAGGGCTGCCCAAGCTGCCGCAAGATGTAACCCGCATTGAAGCAGATAAAGCCGCAGGGCAAACCAATGTGCGCCACCGCGCGCAAGGCGATGTCATCATTGAGCGCAACGATGAAACGCTGAATGCCGATTGGGTGGACTACGACCAGCCCAATGAACACGTTTACGCGGGCGACCAATTCACGCTCACCCGCGCCGATGGGCAAACCGTGCAAGGCGATAAGCTGGACTACGACCTTGCCAAGCATTCGGGCAACGCCAACAACACCGAATTTGTTGCCGAGCAAAACAGCAAACGGCTGCAAGGCGTGGCACGCAGCCTGAAAATGTATGACGACAACCATCACGCCGCGCAAGAAGTCAAATTCAACACCTGCGAAACAGGCGACACATCGTGGTACATCCAAGCCGAAGAGCTGACCACCAACCGCGAAACAGGCATCGGCGTGGCAAAAAAAGCCAAGCTGGTGTTTGCGGGCGTACCGATTTTATACACGCCGTGGGTGGATTTTCCGATTAACAGCAACCGCAAAAGCGGCTTGCTTGTGCCCACCATGTCGGCAGGTTCGGATGGCGTATCCATTGATTTGCCGTATTACTTCAACCTTGCGCCCAATTATGATGCCACGCTCACCCCAGGCTACATCGGCTCACGCGGCGCGCGCATCGGCGGCGAATTTCGCTATTTGCAGCCCAAATACACAGGCAGCGTAAACGTTAAATATATGCCGCACGACAGCAAACGTGGCTTAAACAACCGCGCGGCACTAAGCCTGAAACACAGCCAAACCTTCACATCCAAGCTCACAGGCGGCATCGATTTCAACCAAGTTTCCGATGACGACTACTACCGCGATTTTGCAGGGCGCAACGAGTTAGCCGAAAGCACCAACCTCAACCGCAAAGCATGGCTAAACTACCATCAAGACCTATGGGGCGCGCCGTTCAACGCAGAATTGATGGTGCAAAAATACCAAATTCTCAACGACTCCAACGGCAACAAAGGCGCGGTGTATTCCATCTTGCCGCGCCTGTCTGCAACTTGGGCAAAAAACATCAACCCCTACGCCGAGCTGGACATCAAAGCGCAGTTCACCCGCTTTGACCACAAAGATATGCAAAGCGGCAACCGCGCTGTGGTTTACCCCAGCATCCAATGGGATTTCCACAACACATGGGGCTATGTGCGCCCCAAAGTGGGCGTGCACGCCACGCGCTATTGGTTAGACAAATTCGGCAGCCTGAATTCGCGCAACACCTCGCGCATTTTGCCGATTGTCAATGTGGACAGCGGCATCACGTTGGAACGCCAAGCCAATTTGTTTGGCAACAGCTTTGTGCAAACCGTTGAGCCGCGCTTGTTCTACAACTACACCCCATCCAAATCGCAAAACGATTTGCCTAATTTTGACTCATCGCTTAACGATTTCAGCTACGACCAATTGTTCCGCGAAAACATCTATTCGGGCAACGACCGCATCAACGCCAACAACAGCCTAGCCGCAGGCTTGCAAACCCGTTTTCTTAATCCCAACACGGGCTACGAATACTTCCGCGCGGGCATTGGCGAAAAATACCATTTCACCAAAGACCAAGTTGCCCTTTCAGGCAGCCTGAATCAAAACGCGCGCAAAAACGGCGATGTTGTTGCCTTTGCCAGCGGTCAAGTTGCCCCAAGTTGGTTTGCCGACAGCAACTGGCATTGGAGTGCGGATAACAAAGCCACCCAACGCTACGACCTAGGCATCCGCTACAACCCCGAAGCAGGCAAAGTGTTGAGCGCGCGCTTCAAATACGGGCGCAACGAAGAAATCTATTCAGGTTTTTACGACAAACTGCGCCACATAGACCTTGCCGCGC
Organism: uncultured Kingella sp.; assembly: GCA_963551505.1. Taxonomy (GTDB): domain Bacteria; phylum Pseudomonadota; class Gammaproteobacteria; order Burkholderiales; family Neisseriaceae; genus Kingella_B. The sequence goes on along the minus strand of CAUVGV010000002.1, from coordinate 9,933 downwards.
AATGGCCATTAAGCAGCAACCTCTACGCCGTGGGGCGGCTCAATTACAGCACATCGCCCCGCGCCATTTTGGAGCAAACCGCAGGGCTGGAATACAAAAACCCATGCGGCTGTTGGAGCGCGAGCTTTGTTGCCCAGCGCTATGTAACCGAGTGGCAGCCCGTGCAAGACAAATACAAATACAAAACCGCCTTCTTCTTCACTTTGCAGCTGAAAGACCTCAGCAACGCAGGCACCAACGCCCAAGAGCAACTGCGCCTAGGCATCCCCGGCTACACCAAAACCAACGAGGTAAACAAATGATGAAACGCAAAATCGTCCCCCTAATCCTAGCCGCCGCATTCGGCACCCCATTTCAGGCTGCCCAAGCCGAAATCAAACCGCTGAACCGCATTGCGATGGAAGTCAATTCCAGCGTGATTACCTACCGCGACATTGAACGCACCATCCGCGAGCTTAAATCGCGCAACGCAGGGCAAAACATCCCCGAAGAGCAATTTGTTCAGGCTGCCAAGCAACGCCTGTTGGAACGCGCCCTGATTGCCGATGCCGCCCGCCAGCAGCAGCTCAAAGCCACGCCCAGCGGCATAGACGAAGAGCTAAAACGCCGCGCTGCTTTGGAGCACACCACCGTAGAAAACCTCTACAAAAAAGCCCAAGCCAACGGCTACACCCGCGAAGCCTATCGCGTAGAAGTCGCCAAAGACGTGCTGGCGGATTATCTGCTCAGCGATTTGAACAACAATGTAAACATCAGCGATGCCCAAATCAACGAAGCGCTAAAAAGTGGCGCAGCCTTGCCGCAAGGCACGCCCTATCCCGTGTACACCATCCGCCGCATCGTCTTGCAAGCGGGCAACCAAGCCAATATGAGCGCAGTGGAAAAACGGATGCAACAAATCGCCCAAGCCATCCAGCAAGGCAGCGATTTTGCCACCATCGCCAAACGCTATTCGCAAGAAGCCGAAGCGGTGAACGGCGGTTTGCACGAAGTAAGCGACGATATGCTGCCTGAAAACGTAGAAAAACTGATTCACCAAATGCAGCCCAATCAAATCACCGCGCCGCAGCGCGTGGGCACAAGCTGGCAGATTATCCAACTGGTATCCAGCCGCACCGAAAACGACCCCGCCAAAATGCAACGCGAAGCCGTGCGCCGCCAGCTAGTGCAACAAGCGCGACAAGCCAACCAAGCGCAATTTGTGCAACAGCTACAACAAAACGCCGTGGTGCGCGAGTATTAAGCCCATGCAAAGGCAGCCTGAAAGTGGATTTTTAGGCTGCCTAAAATATGTGGTTTGCGGGCAGAGTAGGGCAGGGCGAAGCAGCGTAAGGCAGCCTGAAAACGTTGGTAAATCCAATCGCCCCGCATGGAGCGTCGGCGGCTCGCCGATGTTGATAATCAACCCAACCATGTTGAATACAGGTTCTAACTATTTGGCAACGAGCCGTCGCCGCTCCATTTTAGATTTCAGGCTGCCTAAAATGATGATTGCGCCATTCAAAAGGCAGCCTGAAAACCATCCGCAGCCTAATCCTATTTTCAGGCTGCCCCCTTTCCCACCATCCCATCCCAAAGGACAAAACATGAAACTGCTCATCATCGGCAACGGCGGGCGCGAACACGCCCTCGCATGGAAGCTCGCCCAATCGCCCAAAGTCGCCACCGTTTACGTTGCCACGGGCAACGCAGGCACAGCCGCCGAGCCCAAGCTGCGTAATCTTGCGCTCACCGCCCATGCCAACCTGATCGCCTTTTGCCGGCGCGAAAACATCACCTTCACCGTGGTCGGGCCCGAAGCCCCGTTAGCCGCAGGCATCGTGGACGATTTTCGCGCCGCAGGGCTGCCCATCTTCGGGCCAACCCGCGCCGCCGCCCAGCTAGAAAGTTCCAAAGATTTCGCCAAAGCCTTTATGCAGCGGCACGGTATTCCCACCGCGCAGTACCAAACCTTTGAACACGCCCCCGCCGCGCACGATTATGTGAACCAAAAAGGCGCGCCGATTGTGATTAAGGCGGATGGCTTGGCGGCGGGCAAAGGTGTCATCGTTGCCATGACGCTAAACGAAGCCCACGCCGCCATCGACGATATGCTGCTGGGCAACAAAATGGGTGATGCGGGCGCGCGCGTGGTGATTGAAGACTTTTTGCAGGGCGAAGAAGCCAGCTTTATCGTGATGTCCGACGGCGACAACGTGTTGCCGATGGCAACCAGCCAAGACCACAAACGCCTGCTGGACGGCGATAAGGGCCCGAACACGGGCGGCATGGGCGCATACAGCCCCGCGCCCGTGGTGAGCGAAGCCGTGTATCAGCGCGTGATGGACGAAATCATCCTGCCCACTATTCGCGGCATGAAAGCCGATGGCATTGAATTTACAGGATTTTTATACGCGGGCTTGATGATAGACGCGGCGGGCGCACCGCGCACGATTGAGTTTAACTGCCGCTTTGGCGATCCCGAAACGCAGCCGATTATGAGCCGCTTGGACAGCGATTTGGTGGATTTGATTGAAGCCGCGTTAAACCGAAAACTAGACAGCGCAAGCGCGCAATGGAAGCCGCAAACTGCCGTGGGCGTGGTGCTGGCGGCGCAGAATTATCCCAACACGCCGAAAAAAGGCGATGTCATCCACGGCATAGACGCGGCGAACCAAATCGGCAAGGTGTTCCATGCGGGCACGGCGGTGAACGAGCGCGGTGAAGTGGTTACCAACGGCGGGCGCGTGTTGTGCGTGGTGGGCTTGGGCGACGATGTTGCCGCCGCCAAACAGCGGGCGTATCAGGCGTTGGCAGAAGTGCAGTTTGACGAGATGCAGTATCGGACGGATATTGCGGATAAGGCTATGGGGCGGTGATGGGATGGATGGGGTTTCAGGCTGCCTATGGCTTAGGCGTGCAGCTCGTTGGTCTTGTTTTTGACTTCGCTAACGCATAGGTTTTGCTGCTTTCGGCAGCCTGAACAGCAAACACGGTTGGCAACCCAGCAGCTTCGGGCACGGCAAAAAGGGGAACACAATCGGCTTTTGAGCCGATTTTTTGTTTTTCAGGCTGCCTAAACTATAATTCCCCCTTTTCACGCCCCGCCCGAGCCCGCCATGTCCAAACCCCTCTCCCCCATGATGCAGCAATACCTCAACATCAAAGCCGAACACGCCGACAAACTCGTGTTCTACCGCATGGGCGATTTTTATGAACTCTTTTTTGACGACGCCATAGAAGCCGCCAAGCTGTTGGATATCACGCTCACCACGCGCGGGCAAATCAGCGGCGAGCCCATCAAAATGGCAGGCGTGCCCTATCACGCCGTGGAGCAATACCTCGCCAAGCTGGTGAAGCTGGGCAAAAGCGTCGCTATTTGCGAACAAATCGGCGAACCCGTGGCGGGCAAAGTGGTGGAGCGCAAAGTCGTCCGCATCATCACCCCCGGCACGCTCACCGACAGCGCATTGCTGGAAGACAAACAGCCCAACCGCATCGCCGCGCTTGCCGTGCTGAAAAAACAAACCGCCCTCGCATGGGCTGCGCTGGAAAGCGGCGAATTCAAAGCCAAAATCATCCGTGCCGACCAGCTTGCCGACGAACTCGCCCGCCTGCAAGTTGCCGAACTGCTTGCCCCCGATAATTTCAGGCTGCCTGAAAACATCGCCAGCCAAACCAGCATCACACGGCTGAACAACTGGCAATTCGCCCCCGACACCGCGTTCACATTGCTCACCCAATACTTCGGCAGCCAAGACCTTGCCGCCTATGGTATGCAGCCTGAAAACCACCCCGCCGCCATCGCCGCCGCAGGCGCGTTGCTCAACTATCTCAAACTCACCCAAAGCCAACTGCCGCCGCATCTGGATGCCATCACGCTGGAACACGAACACCAATACATCGCCCTAGATGCCGCCACCCGCCGCAACCTAGAAATCACCGCCACCCTATCAGGCAAAAAAGCCCCCACCCTGTTTTCCACGCTGGATAACTGCGCCACCCACATGGGCAGCCGTCTGCTCGCCCAATGGCTGCACCACCCCCTGCGCAATCGCGACCACATCCAAGCCCGATTAGACGCCGTCGCCGCCCTGCTCGCCGATAACACCAGCACCGAGCTTTCAGGCAGCCTGAAAACCATCGCCGACCTAGAACGCATCGCCGCCCGCATCGCACTGGGCAGCGCACGTCCGCGCGATTTATCCGCCCTACGCGACAGCCTGCTCACCCTCGCCACTTTCAGGCTGCCTCAAAGCCCCCTGCTGCAAACCCTCGGCGACAGCTTCCCCGCCACCGCCGCCATCGCCGAACATCTGCAACGCGCCCTGTTGCCCGAGCCATCCGTATGGCTTAAAGACGGCAACGTTATCAACCACGGCTACCACGCCGAGCTAGACGAACTGCGCCACCTGCACACCCACGGCAGCGAAACCCTGCGCCAAATGGAAGAACAAGAACGCCAAAACACAGGCATAGGCAGCCTGAAACTAGAATACAACCGCGTACACGGCTTTTACATAGAACTCACCAAAGCCCAAGCCGAACACGCCCCCGCCCACTACCAACGCCGCCAAACCCTCAAAAACGCCGAACGCTTCATCACCCCCGAGCTCAAAGCCTTTGAAGACAAATACCTTGCCGCCCAAGAACGCAGCCTCGCCCTAGAAAAACAACTTTACGACGAACTGCTGCGCCACCTGCAAGCCCACCTCCCGCAAATCCAACGCAGCGCACGCGCCGCCGCCACGCTAGACGTGCTCAACAGCTTTGCCCACACCGCCCGCAGCCAAAACTACACCCGCCCCCAGTTCACCGACCACAGCAGCCTGAACATCCAAAACGGGCGACACCCCGTAGTAGAACAACAAGTCCAACACTTCACCCCCAACCACACCCAGCTCACCCCCAGCCGCCGCCTAACCCTGCTCACCGGCCCCAACATGGGCGGCAAATCCACCTATATGCGCCAAGTCGCGCTCATCGCCCTGCTCGCCCACACAGGCAGCTACATCCCCGCCGAAGCCGCCACCATCGGCACCATAGACCAAATCCACACCCGCATCGGCGCATCCGACGATTTGGCAGGCAACCGCTCCACCTTTATGGTGGAAATGTCCGAAACCGCCTACATCCTGCACCACGCCACCGCGCAATCGCTCGTGTTGATGGACGAAGTCGGGCGCGGCACCTCCACCTTCGACGGGCTCGCCCTCGCCCAAGCCATTGCCGAACACCTGATTAGCAAAAACCAATCGCTCACCCTATTTGCCACCCACTATTTTGAACTCACAAAGCTGCCTGAAAACCACCCCAGCGCATTCAATATGCACCTATCCGCGCTAGAACAAGGGCAAGACATCGTTTTCCTGCACCACATAGAAGCCGGCCCCGCCGAAAAAAGCTACGGCATCGCCGTCGCCAAACTTGCAGGCATCCCCGTACGCACGCTGAACGCCGCCCGCAAACACCTTGCCGCGCTGGAAGCCCAAACCGCGCAACAGCATCCCCAACTGGATATGTTCGCCCCCCTGCCCGAACACGATGCCGAACACGATGCCAAGCACACGCCCAACCCCCTAGCCGAAAAACTGCGCCACATCCACCCCGACGACTTAACCGCCCGCGCCGCGCTGGATTTGGTGTACGAATTGAAAAAACTGGCAGATGAGGCAGCCTGAAAACCTTGCGAAACCAAAGGCAGCCTGAAAAACAAAACCGTTTAATGTTGAGCCAAACGGTTTTGTGCTGAATGGATTGGCTTTCAGGCTGCCTAACGCTTCACAAATATTTAATGCTGCCGCCACTCTCCCCTACGTCCAGCCGAACGGAGCATGCTTTTTTTCGGGAAAAAGCGTGCGCTTGTCCGACGACGCGCAAAGCGCGGCTAGTTCGCACGCGCCGAAAAAAGGATGCGCAGTGAGGGAAGTTCGCGCAGCGAACCTGCACGTCGGGGTCGCCTTTCTTTTGCCAGAACCTGTATTCGTTATCTGCGCGAGCGGATTTTGTATTCAGTGAATACGAATACAAGGCGACAAGCCAAGTTAATAGTGGTTCTATTAACTTGGCTTGGCAACGCAGTAGGCGTGTTCAATGAATACAAAAGCAGCCGTGTAGATAGCGAATACAGGTTCTCATTCTTTGGCGAAGCAAAGAAAAGTAAGTGCCCCGCTGGCATGAAGCGCATGGTTAAAACTACACCCAAAAGCTAACCACAAAGCAGTAACCCATTTTCAGGCTGCCTTAAACGCCAGCCACATAAAACGATAGTGTGCAGATTAGTAAAACGTCAGCAAACCACCATCGCTCTATTGGTAGCAATAGATTTTGCACAAACAGCCCTTAAAACAAAATCCCCATACCAAACAACCTCCTACCCACCTACACCCAAATACCATTTGACACCCCCGCAAAAATCCGTAAAATGGCGCACTTCAACCTGCCCAGGTGGCGAAATTGGTAGACGCAGGGGACTCAAAATCCCCCGCCGCAAGGCGTGTCGGTTCGAGTCCGACCCTGGGCACCAAACATCAAACCCCGCTCTATTCGGAGCGGGGCTTTCTTTTGTCCGCGCGAACTGCATTCTGCCGCCTGCGTTCCACATGGAACGGTGTCCGTGCCCTTTAACAATCGGAATGGCGCCTCGGTCAGAAAAGACGGCGATTCGGTTTCAGGCAGTCTGAAATACTGATAAAATACGCCGGTCGATTTTCAGGCTGCCTCTGCGGTTTAGGGGAAAAAGGGAGGAAATATGCAAAAATATCTGCTCGTCGCCGTTTTGGCGTTTTGCACCGTTTCTGCCGCAGCACAACAGCGCGGCACGCTGGCCGGAAACTGGCGGGTGGTGCACGCAAATACAAAAAGAATGCGCGGCATATCGCTGGAGTTTTCCGCAGACGGACACTATGCGGTACACGGCGGCTGCAATGACATTTCGGGCGATTATCAGGCGGATGCGGCAGGCAGCCTGAATATGTCGGAATCCGTACACACCGAAATGATGTGCCGGCACCGTCTGATGGATGCGGACGAACAGATGCGGCGGATTGCCGAACGCGCCGCATTCTACCAGACCGACGGCAGACGGCTTACCGTTTCCGACCGCAAAGACCGCATCATTCTGACGGCCGAACGGGTTTCCGAATCCCGCAAACAGCAATAACAAGGCAGCCTGAAAACGGGCAAAACGGTTTCAGGCTGCCTTGTGTGCTATTACGCTATAATCGCCCCGTTTCCAACCGGACCGACCATCCATGAATCTATTTTACGAAGAAAGCGGGCAATTCAAAGTTGCCGCCGTCGTCCAAAAAAACGACAGCACCTATCAGGCAGACACGCAGCACGGCAAGCGGGTGAAAATCAAGGCGGCCAATGCGTTTATCGAGTTTGACGGCGACATGGACGCATTCCTTGCCGCCACGCAAGCGGAAGCCACCGAAATGGACACCGCGCTGCTGTGGGAAGCCGTGGGCGAAGACGAATTTTCCGCCGAACAAGCCGCCACCGAATATTTTGGCGACCAGCCCAGCAAAATCCAGCTTGCCGCCACGCTCATCGCGCTGTATGCCGCACCGATGTATTTCCACAAAAAAGGCAAAAACCACTTTCGCGCCGCGCCTGCCGATATTTTGCAGCAAGCCCTTGCCACCATGCAGCGCAAAGCCGAGCAAGAAGCGCAAATAGAAACATGGGCGCAAAGCATGGTTTCAGGCTGCCTGCCCGATGCCATCGCCGCCGATTTGCCCAAAATTTTGCACGCGCCCGATAAGCAAGCCTTGTCCTACAAAGCCTTTACCAAAGCCGCCGACGCGCTCAAATGCTCCGCCTATGAGCTTGCCAAACACATCGGCGCAATTCACGCGCTACCCGATTATCTGGTGCAACGCTTTGAATACAAAAACTTCCCGCAAGGCACAGGCTTTGCAAACGTTGCCGCGCCAAGACAGCCTGAAAACGAATTGCCCCTTGCCGAAAACATCATCGCATTTTCCATTGACGACCAAGACACCAGCGAAGTGGACGACGCGCTTTCCGTGCAAGACTTGGGCGGCGGCGCAAAACGCATCGGCATCCACATCGCCGCCCCCGCGCTTGCCATAGAAGCCGACAGCGAAATGGAACGCATCGTGTTCCAACGCCAATCCACCGTATACTACCCCGCGCACAAAATCACCATGCTGCCCGAAAGCTGGATTGGCACGTTCAGCCTAGACGCAGGTGCAGCGCGACCCGCATTCAGCGTGTATTTCAACGTATCCGCCGAGGGCGAGCTGTCCGCGCCCGAAACCAAAATCGAGCGCGTGTTCATCGAAACCAACCTGCGCATTCAAGACATTGAACCCTTTTTCAACAGCGAAACTGGCATCGGCAACGCCGCTGAGCCGCAGTTCCTGCATCATGCCGATTTGATTTACCTGCTGAATTTAGCTTACACATTGCAAAAACGCCGCGACCGCTACGAAGACCCCGCCGCGCCGAAAAAATACGACTACGGCATTGAATTCGACGAACAAGGCAAGGTGCGCATCACCCGCCGCGAGCGCGGTTCGCCGATAGACACGCTGGTGAGCGAAATGATGATTTTGGCGAACACCACATGGGCGCAAATGCTCCACGATAACGACATCAGCGGCATTTTTCGCGTGCAGCCCAGCGGGCGCGTGCGCATGAGCACGCAATCTGAGCCGCATATCGGCATGAATGTGCAACATTATGGCTGGTTTACCTCGCCCTTGCGCCGCGCCTGCGATTATGTGAACCAAAAGCAACTGCAAATGCTGCTGCGAAACCGCCCGCCGCGCTTTGGCAAGAACGACAGCGCGTTGTTTACCGAGCTAACCGCGTTTGAAACCACCTACGCTGCCTACCGCGAGTTTCAAGACAGCATGGAAAGCTATTGGTCGCTGGTGTGGCTGGAACAAGAAAACGTGCGCGAAATCAACGCCACGGTGTTGAAAGAAGATTTGGTACGCATCGAGGGCTTGCCGCTGGTGGCACGCGCCACAGGCATCCCGCTGGAAATCGCGCCCAAAACCTTAATCAAACTAGCGGTGAGCGAAGTGGACAGCGAGAAGCAGTTTGTGGCGTTGAAATATGTGAACGTGGCTTGACGGCGGGGCAACGATAGGCAGCCTGAAATCTTTGCACAACAGTAGGTCGGGCATTGATGCCCGACGTTTTCATGTGATGTGCATTAAAACAAACGCGCCCGTGTTTGTCGGGCATCAATGCCCGACCTACTGACTTGATGTATGAAAACGGTCTTGGCGTAGCGCGAAACAATAAGCAAGCCGTGGCGTGGTATCAAAAAGCAGCGCAACAAGGGTTTGCTTTGGCACAAATCAATTTGGCTTTAATGTATGAAAACGGTCGCGGCGTGGCGCGAAATGATAAGCAAGCCGCTGTGTGGTATCAAAAGGCAGCGCAGCAAGGACACGCTGGGGCGCAATCCAGTTTAGGTTTACTGTATGCCAATGGTCGCGGTGTGGCAAAAAACGATAAACAAGCCGTGGCGTGGTATCAAAAAGCAGCGCAGCAAGGCGATGTTCGGGCGCAAACCAATTTGGGCGTGATGTATGCGGAAGGTCGTGGCGTGGCACAAAGTTATCAGCAGGCAAAAGCATGGTGGCAAAAAGCGGCGCAGCAAGGCGATGCTCGGGCGCAAAATAATTTAGGCATGATGTATGCAGAAGGCATTGGCGTGGCAAAAAATCCCCAACAAGCCAAAGCATGGTTTCAAAAAGTGCTGGCGCAGCCTGATACGCCAGAGAATGCTGAAACCAAAGCAGATGCCCGCGATAATCTAGAAGCGTTAAAAAACAATGGTTTTCGTTAAATAGTCCATTGCATGAAGGCAGCCTGAAAACGAATTTCCGGCATATAGGACAAAAAAGGTGCTAAAAACCCCCCGCAAACCTTATCCTATAAGGCTTTAAAAGAGGTCAAAGGTTTTGA
>CAUVGV010000001.1:0-49857 GCA_963551505.1 uncultured Kingella sp. | reverse complement strand
TGCGTTTTTGGTTGTCGTCTTTGCCGCCCCAGCCTGCGCGGTACATCATCCATAAGAAAGACGGCTTTATCCATGTCATGCGTTCTATTTTGAACGGCGGCGATACGAACCGCCCCGCTGCCAGCGCGGCATCGGCGATGGCGTCGCTGTATGCCTGATAGACGCGGATGGTGGTGTCGGTGTACACGGCGCGGATTTGTTTGGGCGGGGTGGTCATTTTGTTTTTCCTTTGTTTATGGTGGGGTGCGGCAGCCTGAAAAGCGGTTAGCAATAAAATGGAGCATCGGCGGCTCGCCGACATTTGCTTGCGGGCAAGCGCAGTTTGTTCCGCGCCCATTTGGCTGCGTGGCGTTTTCAGGCTGCCTCAATGCAATCCCAGCCGGTTTTGGTATTCGCGGCAATATCACGTGTTACCCGTTTGCCGATTAAATCGTCATAAAACTTGGGCGGCAAGCCAAAGCCTGGGCGCACGCTGCGGATGCAGGTTGCGTCAATAATGTCGCCCGCTTTCATGTCGCGCACAAAATACAGCGAGCGGCGAAATTGCGCGTTGCCTTGTTCGCTGGATTTGAGCCCGTATTCCACGCGCCCCAAGGCTTGCCATGCGGTGCGGCTGTCGCGGCAGAGCGCGGCTAAATCGGCGGGTTCTAGCGAGAAGCTGTCGTCTGCGCCGCCGCCGTTGCGGTCTAGCGTGAAGTGTTTTTCTATCACGCATGCGCCTAGGGCGATGCTGACGATGGCGGTGGTGTTGTCGAGTGTGTGGTCGGACAGCCCAACGAGTGTGCCGTAACGCGCTGCCATATCGGGCAGGGTGCGCAGGTTGTAATCGGCGGCGGGGGCGGGATAGCCGCTGACGCAATGCAGCACGACGAGCTGGGTGCAGCCGTTGTCTTGCGCGGTGGCGACGGCTTCGGCGATTTCGTCTGCGTTTGCCATGCCGGTGGAGATAATCATCGGCTTGCCTGTTTGGGCGACGTAGCGAATCAGCGGCAAGTCTATGGCTTCAAACGATGCGATTTTGTAGGCGGGGGCGTTGAGGCGTTCCAGCAAATCAACGGCGGTGAAGTCAAAAGGGGAGCTGAAAATGGTAATGCCGATTTCGCGGGCGTAGTCAAACAGGGGCGCGTGCCAATCCCACGGCATGTGGGCTTTTTGGTAGAGTTCGTGCAGCGATTGCCCGTGCCACAGCCCGCCGTTAATCATAAATTCGGGCGCGCGGCTGGGGAGCGTGATGGTGTCGGCGGTGTAGGTTTGGATTTTGACGGCATCGGCGCCTGCGGCTTTGGCTTCGGCGATGATGCGCAAGGCGGTTTTCAGGCTGCCGTTGTGGTTGGCGGACATTTCGGCGATGATGTAGGGGGGGTGGTTGTTGCCGATGGGGCGGTGGTTGATTTGCATGGTGGGAATGTTAAGAAAAGAAAATGGGATTTTAGCGTGTTTGATGGTTTTCAGGCTGGGTATTTGGGGATGGGGGGCGGGGCAACGCGGGCAGTAGGTCGGGCATTGATGCCCGATAAACGCGAATCTATTTATCTGGCATACGCCAAAGATTTAAAAACGTCGGGCATCAATGCCCGACCTACTGGTTTTGCAGAAGTTTCAGGCTGCCTAATTATGTAAACAAGAGGCAGCCTGAAAAAACAAAATCGCTTGGTATTGAGCCAAATGATTTTTTTTGCTGGATGGATTGGTTTTCAGGCTGCCTTTGGCGTTCTGCAAATACTTCAACCTACGCCCAACATTTACACCCCACAATTTGCGGCAGCCCGTCCGCTTGTATTACAATTCTTAACAAGAGTTTGGCAGCTTTCAGGCTGCCTCAATTGTTTTAAGGACGTTTTATGTATAACAAAGATATTGCTTGCTTTTCGCAAGATGGGTTGGTGAACACCGTGCATTGCGCGGTGAACACCGTTAGCGAGCCGCTTTGGGCGTGGCTGTTGTGGCTGCTGTTGGGCGTGGGCGTGTTTTTCAGCGTTACCACGGGCTTGGTGCAGTTTCGCCTGTTCGGGCGCAGCCTGAAAGAGATTTCGGGCAGCCGCCAAGACCCGAACGACCCGCACGGGATTACTTCGTTCCAAGCGTTTGTAACGGGGCTGGCGAGCCGCGTGGGCACGGGCAATATTGCGGGCGTGGCGATTGCCATTTCCATGGGCGGCGCGGGCGCGGTGTTTTGGATGTGGCTGGTGGCGCTGATTGGCATGGCCTCAGCGTTTGCGGAATCATCGTTGGCGCAGCTGTATAAAGTGCGCGATAAGAAAACGGGCTTGTTTCGCGGCGGGCCGGCGTATTACATCGCGCACGGGCTGAACCTGCATTGGCTGTCGGTGCTGTTTTCGGTGAGCTTGATTGTGTGCTTTGGCTTTGTGTACCAATCCATTCAAGCCAACACGATTGTGCAAGCGGTGCAATCGGCAGCGAATATGACGGCGGAAGACGGCGTGTCGGCAGAAGTTTGGAACACTTATAAACACGCCATCGGCGCGGTGTTGGTGTTGCTGGCGGCGCCGATTATCTTTGGCGGCGTGCGGCGCGTGGCAAAGGTGGCGGAAGGCGTTGTGCCGCTGATGTCGGTGATTTATTTGCTGGTGGCGTTGTATGTGATGATTGTGAACGCGGGCGAGATTCCGCGCGTGTTTGGCTTGATTTTTCAGGATGCGTTTAACAGCAAGGCGGTGGGTGGCGGCTTGTTTGGTGGCATCGTGTCGCAAGCGATGATGTATGGCATCAAGCGCGGCTTGTATTCCAACGAAGCGGGGCAGGGCTCTGCGCCCAATGCAGCGGCGGCGGCGGATGTGAAGCATCCCGTGTCGCAAGGGCTGATTCAAATGCTCGGCGTGTTTATTGACACGATTGTGGTGTGTTCTTGCACGGCGTTTATCATTTTGCTGTCTAACGTGCAGATGAACACGGAGCTAAGCGGCATTCAGCTCACGCAAGCGGCGCTGGAAAGCCAAATCGGCGGTTGGGCGCAGCAATTTTTGGCGGTGGTACTGTTTTTGTTTGCTTTCACCACGATTATCGGCAACTATGCCTACGCCGAAACCAATGTGAAATATTTGCACGGCAACCGCTTTGTGTTGCTGATGTTCCGTTTGCTGATGCTGGGGTTTGTGTATTTTGGCGCGGTGGCGGAAATGCCTGTGGTGTGGGATATGGGCGATTTGACCATGGGCGTGATGACGCTGATTAACTTGGTGGCGATTGTGCTGATGTATAAAACGGTGCTGCTGTTGTTGAAAGATTACAGCGTGAAAGTGCGGCGCGGCATCAAAGAGCCTGAGTTTAAGCTCTCGGAGCATCCCGTGTTGAAGCGGAAGATTAAGTCTAATATTTGGTGATGGGTGTTGCGGTGTGCAAAGGCAGCCTGAAAATGGGGTTTCTGTGAGTTGGGCTAGATACTCGCCCCCAAGGAATAGAATTGAAGAATTTTTGAGAATACCGTAAGCAGAAAATTCACGGCAGGGAGAGATTAACTCAAATTATCGATTGCTGCAAGAATGTTATAGGTATTTTTTCAAAAACTTCGCTTGGAGGTAGATCATGGCTTCCAATGCACCGACGGGCAGCATCAGCCATAGGGGAGAAGTCGCGGTCGGCCATGACAGGTAGGCTAGAAGACCGGCAGACAGAATGCCGGTGCGCCAGTATTTTGCCCGGTGGTAGATGCCCGCGCTTTCGCGTGAGGCGTTTTCCTGACGGATGCGCCGTTGGACGAAGCCGTCGGTCAGTGCAGGGATAGCAAGATAGAGAGCGAATAGAGCGAAGAATACTGCGTTGCCCAGCCGTAGCGAGATGATACGCAAGGCTTGGTCAAAGCGTTCAAGATGGCGACGGTTGGGTTCGAGAAAGCGTTCTTTAACGGTATAGCCGAAATCATCTGCTTCTGCTGAGAGCAGGTAGTTGATCGGAATCCAGTCGTAAAGGACGGTGGAGAGTGCCTGATAGGTGGCACGACTGGCAGTAAGGTTAAAGCCGGTTTCGCTGCTTTCCGCGCTTCCGCCGTCTTTCTGCGTCCACTGCTGCCACAGGCTGCGACTGCCCATGCGAGTGGTGGCGGTCAGTTCCTGTTCCAGCAGGTCGTTTTGGTGGAAGTAGCTTTGCAGCAAAATTGAACTGCCGAACAGAATGAGTACCGCCCAGCCTAGGATTTTCAGCCATCTGACTGGGGCGGTCAGAAAGCGCAGCAGCAGGGATTCTGCCATAAAGTCCTGTTGTGGTTTCTTAGCCATAGTGTCGTCCTTCGACAAACAATTCTTCTTTGTCGTTTTCCGGTTTGCGGCTTAGGCGGACGGTTTCCCTCATCTGACTGGCCATTTCGGCAAGATTGTCGGGTACGCCGCTATTTGGGTCGGGCAGCGGGAGCGGCAGGCGCAGTTTGTACAGATTGCCCCCTTCCAAAAGGGCGAATGCCTGCCCTTTGGGCAGCGAGGTCAGGTCGGCGGGCATCAGCGTCGGCACGGTTTCGCTGCTCAGGCGGTCTTCGTTGCTGCTGGTAAAGTCTTCGTAGCCTTCGGGGCTGGCGATGTCGCCTGCGCCGGAAACCAGCGTGCCGGTTACCACCCGCACATCGGGAAGCTGGGAGGTCAGCATTTTGGCGGTAGATTCCAGTTTGACGCGCAGCATAATCATGGTGTTGAAGTTGCCGCCCATCTGTTCGGCTTTGGCTTTGGAGCCGATTTTGGCTTCCACGTCCGACCAAGTCTGGGTGTAGGCGGTAACCTGATAGCCTGCGCCGCCGGCTTTGTTGAGCATGGGGATAAATTCGTTGCCGATCAGTTCGTTGAACTCGTCGGCATGAATGGCGATTTTGCGCTTGCCGGTTGCGCCGGATTGGCCGTAGCCGTGTCCGTGTTTGTAAATCTGCCCGGCCAGCGATGTGAGGTCGGCAAACATGGCGTTGCCTACGGCGGCCGCCACTTCGGCATCGGTCAGCGCGTCAAGTCCGACATACACCACCGCGTTCTGCTCCATCACTTTGCGCCAGTCCATAATCGGGCGCGTGTCGTCCAGATTTGCAAAATCGGGGCTGATCAGTTCCACTACTTTGCCGCTGGTCAGTTTTTCCAGCAGCGGATACAGCGAGCTGACCAGCTTTTCAAAATAGCTGCGCTCGTTACCCAAAATGCCGGCCACCGCATCGCTTAGAGCATTGTTCAGTTTTTTGCGTTTGAGAAACTGCGACAGTTTCACTGCTTCTATACTGCGGCCGGTCTTGCCGACCTGCTGCATCTCCGCTTTGGACAGCTCAAACTCTTCAAACTCATCTTTCCAGCCGGAGCATTCCTTATCCAGCACCGACGTAAAATATTGCGCCGCCAAGTCATCGACATTGACCGCACAGCGATAAATCAGGATATAGCTCGGTTTGATGGACAACGCCTCCATCATCTTGCCCAGCACATTGACAAACCGCCAGACAAAATCGCGGAAAACTGCCGACTGCCCTTCGTCGGGCAGGTTGTTGGCGATACGGGTCGCCACCTCCGTGATGCGGGTAAAGTCGCCAATGGGGTTGTAGCGGCAGGACTGTTCGAGAAAGCCGAGATGGAACATGTAAAACGGCCGTCCTGCTTTGCGGGCGGCGGCATACATCGCCAGCATCAGGTCAGCATCGCCTTTCGGGTCGAAAGTGATGACCGTATCGCCGCGCATGATGTCTTGGTTAATCAGAATCTCCGCCAAACGGGTTTTGCCGACGCGGGTCGTGCCCAGCACGATGGTGTGCCCGACCCGCTCGCCCAACGGAAACCAGATGTCCGATTCATACGGCTCCACCCCGTGCAGTTCGGGTTTGCCACCCACCGGCGGCAGCGGCGCGACGGGATTCCACCATACCTGCGCCGAAGTTTTGCGGGTCAACCACGAGATGCCGGACGTATCGGTTTCCTTCTGCCTTGCCCAGCGGTACAACCGCCCCGGTTCAAGCAGTTTTTCGTTTTCAGGCAGCCTTGCCATCAGGAGACGCTGGGTGTGGGTCTGCGTCCATTTGAAGCCTTTGCCGAGAAACAGCGCCTTGTCCGACACCGGTATCTGCGCCGGTGTCATAGCATAAAACGTCAGCCGACTCAGGTTGCGGCGGTAGCGGCGGATACGCAGCCCCTGCTTGGCACGCAGGGCAGACAAGGCCAGCAGCACCGGTGCGCTCAAAGCGACGGCGGCAGGCGGCACGGGCAGGAACACCGTGCCCAGCGCAGCCGACAGATAGGCAGCGAACGAGACCAGCTCATGCGGTTTGCGGTACACGTTTTCCGGCGGACGGATGGTAATGCCCATATCAGGACTCCTTCGCAGCGTCCGAAGCCAGACCCGCATCGAGCAGGTCGCCTTCGGCGATGGTAATGTCGGGATTGTTCGGCGGGCGGCTGTCGGCGCGGATAATGTGGTACAGGTTTTCTTCGGGTACCAGATAGCAGTAGAACAGCCGCTTTCTGCTACCTTTGGCGGTTTCAACGTTGAACAGCTCGGTGCGCTTGCTGCGCTTGTGCAGTTTCAGGGCAACAAAGCCGCGCTGCGCCCTCACGCCTGGGCAGTTTTCGTCGTTTTTGTTGAACACGCCGCCCGCGTAGTCGCGAAAGATGGCGGGGGAAACCAGCAGCATGCCCTGCGCGACAAAATGCACTGGTGCACCGCTTTGGTTGACGACGATGCTGCCGTCCGCCAAGCCGTCGGCCAGCCACATCCAGAAATGGCGGCCGTCCTGCTGCTGGCGCAGACGGGTTTCTGCGAGCGCGTCGGCAGCATTCGTGCCGTTTTCAGTGTTTTCAGGCTGCCTTTCAGACAATTTTTCAGACAATTTTTCAGACGGTTTTTCAGACGGTTTTTCAGACGGCTTCTGTGCCGTTTCAGGCTGCCTGTCCTCTTCTGTGATAAACGGCGGTGGCACGGCGGCATCGGGGTTCTGCACTTTGACCGGACGCGGCGAGCGCGGCGGCTTGGCAGTGCGCTCGGCTTGGATTTCGGTTAATCCGGCAGCGGCATCTTGCTGCGGCGGCAGGCTGTCCGCGCCGTCGTCAAACAGTTTTTGCAACACTTTCAAACCCGCCGCGCTGTTGGCCTGCGGTTTTTTCGGCTTGGGAGAAGAATGGTTTGCTGCCCCAGCCTCCTGTTTTTCAGGCCGCCTTTTGAGTGCGGTTGCAGACGGCTTTTGCGTGTTTTCAGACGGCCTTTCGGTCTGCCCTGCCGCTGCCTGCTGTGCAGCGGCGGTTTCGTTTTCTGTCCCAATTTCTTCATCGTCATCAAGCAGCCCGTGTTTGGCCAGCAGCGCGTCGATGCCGCCGGAAGTGTCGGCGGGACTGCCTACGTTTTCAGGCTGCCCTGCGGGTAGTTTTTCAGACGGCCTGTGTGTGTTTTCAGGCTGCCTTGGTGCTTCGCGGTATTCGGACAAATCTTCGGCGGCAGCCATAAAGCGTGCCTGCGGTACGGACGCTGCCTCAGTTTCGTTGCCAATTCGGTTTTCTGTTTCCGTGTCCTGACGCTTGCGCGGCGGGGGCGGAATATCGGCGGGAATAATGATTTCGGCTGCCTGCGGCGCGGTCTCTGCCTCAGTTTCCTGCGCTGCGGTGTCGGCCCTGTCCTGCCGTTGGGCGGGGCTTTGGTCGCTGCTGACGTTCAGACTACCTGCGAACTCGGCGGGGTAGTTGCCGTCGGGGTACAGGGTTTCCAGTTTGAAAGCGAGTATGGTAAAACGCTGGCTGCGCGTTTCGCCGTCGCTGCGCGTAAAGGCAATATCGACGGCGGTAACAGCGCGGCGTTCGTCGGCGGGATTGGGTAGCACCGCGCCGTATTCCAGCAAGGTGTCGAAGACGCGCTGGTTATCGGAGGGAAAGGACGGTGCAGCGGGGTGTTTGGTCTGCTTCAGAAACTCGCGGATGCGGTCGGGGACGTGTTTGGACACCATGTACACCGTGCCGCCTTGCCGAAACAGGTCGCCTCCGGCGGAGGACGCGGTGCTGAACCAGCGGCCGCGTTCGGCGAGCATTTCAACCAGGGTTTCCATCACGGTTTCAATCAGCGGCGTGCGTCTGGCGGTGGCGAAACGCTGACGGGAACCGCTTTTCAGGTCGCGGGCGGTGGAAGCCATGTCGGCCTTGCGGATAATGTCGGCAAACGGGCTGCCTTCGTGCTGCCCGCTCAGATACTGCCTCAGCACGGGCAGCAGTTTCGGGTCGTCCGCAGCCAGCCAGCGGCGTACGGAAGCGGGCACGATGGCGGCAAAAAACGTCCACGCCAGTTCGGTATGCAGGGTGTAGGATGCTTTGTGTTCGGGAAAGGACACGCGGTACCAGCGGCCGCCATTTTGTGCCATATTACCCGCATCGGGCAGCCACAAACTGCCCTGCGCATCTTCGGCGTGCTCAAACAGTTCCACGTTTACGCCGGTCAGGGTTTTGCCGATGTCGTGCAACAGCGCAGCGGTCAGAATGCCGAAACGCCACGGCGCACCCAAGCGGGCAATATCTTCGGTTTTCGCACCAGGCGGCCAGCTGCGAGCGACAGCTGCGGTCAGCGCAAGCACGGCAACGTCGAGCGTGTGGCGCACCAGCCCGCCGTCGCCCGCGTGGTGGTGTGATTCGGAAGCGGGCAGCCGCTGCACGAAAGCAATGTAGGCATACAGCGTCGGCAGTGCGTCGCGCCGCCAGTTTTCGTCGGACAGCCCGAGGTTGACCTTAATGTTGGCCAGCACCGGTTCCAGTTTGAGCAGGCGGATGAGTTCCTCTGCTTCCAGCACGCGCAGCCTGCCGTTGGCGGTATCGGGCAGGCGTTCGCGGGTTTGGACGGCGGCGGGCGGGTGTTTTTCGGGGTGGTAGAAGAAATAGAGCAGAATCAGAATGACGGCGGCGGCAGCGGCCGCAGACCACGTCAACGGCATAATGCGCCCCCTGTTGCAGTGGCCAGAAGCCAAGATGCTGCCTCAGCTTCATCGGCATGGGAGACGGACAACTGCGCCAGTTCGGACACGGCGGTGCGGGCGCAGAAGACGAAAAAAGGTTCGTGCAGGCTGTTCCAGTGTACGGTGCGTCCTGCGGCCGTACTGCAGGCATGCCAGTAGAAACCGTCAAAACCAGTGGTCAGTGCCTGTGCCAGCGTTCGGTCGCTGCTGTCGGCAGGGAGCGCGTCCAAAAGGGCAGCAGTTTGCGCCACCAGCACACTGCTGCTGTCTGCTTCGCCGAGCGTCAGCTGCTCCATAAAGCCGCCGCACTGCGCGATGCGGTAGGCCAGCACCGCCGACCACAGCGGCGAAACGCCATGCAGACGCTCGATGCTGCGGTGCAGTTGCATAAAGTGTTCTGGTTGCATGGCGTTTCGGCTCCGTCGGACAAATGTCGCGAGTATTTCGGACAAAAACGCGCACAGGCAAGCAACAAAGTGAAAAACGGTTTTTTTGCATTGTTGCTTGCGTTTTCAGGCTGCCTATGCTGCGGCTTTATGGTGTTTTAAAGGCTTGTTATTCAAAGAATAACAAGCCTATTGCCTTTAACGCCTTTTGGCATTTGCCCTTAAATCCTTTTTCCTTTGACCTTTGGGCTGTTCCCTTTGCCTTTGGGGCTGTTGAAAAAAAGCGGGATGCGTGCTTTAAGCATCCCGCTTTTTGGCTTTTGGATAATCGCCCTTACCCTTACTTTATTACGGTAAAACAAAGCATTAACGGTTTTGAGAATGCACTGCGGCAAACAGGCGAACCGCGAAATATGCAGGAAAATGCTCTGTATTGTCAAGCAACAAAGGAAATCGGACTTTTTTCTTTTGTTGCGTGATTTTTCATGATGTTTTGTGAACAATGGTTATTGAGTGCGGCAGGACTGCCTGCCGCGAATCGCCAACCGAGGCAGCCGGGTAAGGATGGGGGCATCTCAAACCGAAAGCCTGTCAAAAAACTGTCAGACAATCCGTCCGGCCGCGTATTTTCCGGTTCGGGCAGTCAGCACATTCGTGCGCCGCAATATATTGAGAAGTATTGCGTCAGCAGTGCCATCGCACCGCACTGCCGACTGTCCGAACCCGAAAGTATGCCCACCGGCATTTTGGGGAAACCATGCACGATACCGCCGACACCGACGAACCCGCCTCCCTCTCACTGCTGTTGCAGGACGAGGGCAAAGCCTTTGATTTGGGCGTGGCGGCACGTTTTATTTCCACCTCGAACGGCGACAAGCCGGTGGTGGATTTTTTGAACTGGGTGTTTCCCTATGCCGCATCGGTCAAAGCGTCCGACATCCATTTCCGCGATCAGGAAAACGGCTGCATGGTCAGGCTGCGCGGCCGCGATATGGCCTTGTCCGACCGCTGGCTGTTCAGCCGCGCCGCCTCGCAGGCAGTGGACGAGAAAATCCGCGCCAAATGCTGCATCGGCAACAGCGACCGCGAATCGCCACAGGACGGATCGTTCTGGCTGCTGGACCAGACCAGCCAAACGATGGTGGACGTGCGGGTCAGTATTCTGCCTAACCGCTACGGCCAAAGCACGGTATGCCGCATTCTGAATCAGGAAAACGCGTATTTCGGACTAGATGCCGTCCATATGCCTGACGGCGTGCGCCGCGCTTTGGAAAAGGTTTTGGCCGTGAACGAAGGTCTGATTTTGTGCTGCGGCCCGACCGGATCGGGCAAATCGCACACGCTCAATGCCTGTCTCAACCATGTCAACCGTCCAGACATTCATGTCTGTACCGCCGAAGATCCGGTGGAATATCCGGTTAAAGGCGCGAACCAAATCAGCATTCATCCGGTTTATCGCCCGTTTTCCAAAGTTATCCGCAGCTTTATGCGCCACGACCCTGATGTGATTCTGGTCGGCGAAGTGCGCGATGGCGAAACCGCCGAAATGGCGGTCAATGCTGCCAATACCGGCCATCTGGTGCTGACCACCATTCATGCCAACGATGCGCCGCTGTTGCTGTACCGGCTGATGGGGCTGGGCGTGGAAGGCTATATGCTTGCCGATGTGCTGCTCGCCTTTTTCTCGCAGCGGCTGCTTAACCGGCTGTGTCCGCACTGTCGCGAAGCAATTACGCTTTCTGAGGCGGAACAACCGCCGTCCCGCTTTTTTCAGGCTGCCTGCTACCGCCGCAATCCAAACGGGTGCGACAACTGCCGCTCGGGCTATACGGGGCGGATTCCGGTCATCGAGTTCGCCCTCAATTCGCCGCAGGTGCGCCAAGCTCTGCTGGCACACGACATGGCGGCGGTACGCGAAGCCCTGTACGCGCAGCCGCAATACCGCACGCTGACCGAAGCTGCGCTGGAAATGTCGGCGCAGGGGCTGGTTGATTTTGACGATGCCTGCGCCATCGGCAGCATGGTAGTGGATAAGCTGTTATCAGGAGAACAACCGTGAACCGCCGCCGTTTTCTGACTGCATTTGCCGCATTGTCCGCCTCGCTGGCAGCGCGGGCAGACAACCCGTTTGCTTTGCCGGAAAACAGCGGGGCGTTACTCGAACAGTCCGCCAAACCGGATATTGTCAAACCCTATCTGGCGGTCGGCCCTTATGCCGACGACCAGTCCCGCGTGTTCATGTTTATGAGCTACGAATGCCCCTACTGCGAACAGACGTGGTACGGCATGGGCGAATGGGGGCGCACGCTGCCCGAGCCGTTTCGCTTTGTGTATGTGCCGCTCTATACCGGCAACAAACGGTTGGACGCGGCAGCCACCGGTTTCTATATCGTACGCAGCCTTGCGCCGCAGCGGATTGCCGAATATCAGCGGCTGGCCTTTGAAGCGGCGAAAACGGCACGCAGCAGTGCCGATTTTGCCCAAGTGCTGCACCGCATGGGGTTTTCCCGCAGCCAAATCGCCGCTGCCGCTGCCGACAAACAGACGCAGAACCGGATAGCACGGGCAATGCTGTTGGTGCGCCGCTACCGCGTTACCGCCACGCCGTTTTTCGCCGTCGGCGGCCGCTACACCACCCACGCCGGCTTTACCGGCGGCGACTACCGCGTGCTGGTACAGCTGATGAATGGGCTGGTATCCGATGTGTTGCAGAGTACGCACCGCTAGGTGTCTGACCGCAGCACTGCCTGTGCTGTGGGCATTGTGGCTGTGGACGGCACCGCTGCCGCCCCTGTGTCCGCTGCCTCAGCAGGAAAACCTGCTCTACGGCAGCGCGGACATTCGCAATCCGGCAGAGGCAGCATGGTCTTTTGCCATCAGCGCGGGGCAGTTGCCCCAGTGTTTCGGCAGCCTGAAACCCGCCGCACGCGACGGCTGGACGGTGTATGCAGCACAGATGCTGCGCCCCCATGCCTACCGCACGTTTGATGCGTGGCGTAAGGCGTATGCGGTTTTACTGCTGCTGTTTTCAGGCTGCCTGATCCGGTGGCTGAGGGTAACAGACAAGAAAGGGAAATATGGCCAAAACAATTCTGACGGCGGTGCTTTCAGGCTGCCTGATGGCGGCGTGCACGAGCACACCGCCGCCCGAACCGCCGCTTGCACGGCGCACCGAAATCGTGGTGCTGAAACGCACCGGATACAGTGATGCCGCTATTTTGGACGAAGAGGAAGGCAGCTATTTCTGGCTGCCGCAGGCGGTCAGCCCTGCGGGCATTGCCTTGTCTTTTCAGACGGCCTCAGGAGAGCACAAGGTGCTGCACACGGTGTACTTCCGCACCGATTCGGCCGCTTTGTCCGCGTATGAAAAACAGGCACTGCGGCGTGCCGCCCCGATGCTGCGGCAGCAGGGCGTAACTCTTTCCGGCTATGCCGACTCGCGTGCCGGAGTGGAATACAACAACCGACTGGCCGCCCGTCGCGCCGAGAGCGTGGCGCGTTATCTGGACGGATTGGGCGTAAGGGTCAACCGCCGCTGCATTTTCGGCGAAACCCGTCTGCCCGACAGCGATTTATGCGAATGGAGAACACACTGAGCGACAACAACCGTGCCGTCGTTTTTCCCGAATACGTCGATACCCTGCCCCAGTTTCTGTTTTTAGAATCGGACGATATTTCGGTGTTTATCGTCGGCTTGATGATTGGGGTGGTGCTGCAATACGCGCTGCGCACGGCGTTTGGCATGCTGGCGGGGATTGCGCTGGGGGTATGGATGTCCTACCAGTACGTCAAATTCAAGCGCAACACCCTGCCGGGCACCATGATGCACATGCCGTATGCGCTGACGGGTTTGTTCGTGCTGAACAAACGCTTTGTCAACGGGCTGGTTAATGATGCCGCGCCCGAAATTCAAAGCCAAATTGCACGATAAATACGCTTAAATTTTATTGCACCTATTGCAACGCCATTACAAAAACCAAAGGGACGCTCACCGTCCCTTTTTTTATGTCTGTCTTAATAATTCATAATCACCAACTCTCCGCGCTTGCCTCTGCTTTCAGCTTGCCTGCCCACCGAATACGCCAGCTCCAATTCCACCACCTTAAATTCAGCAAATAAAGCACGAATATCAGGGTGGTCGTTGATGCTTAACATCATTTTGCCCTGCATACTGCGCATGGCTTGGGCAAGCTGTTCGTATTCTGACCAATCAAACCCGCGCCCATAGTCTGCGGTTTGCCAGTAAGGCGGGTCGGCGTAGAAAAAGGTGTGCGGGCGGTCATAACGTTTCAGGCAGCTTTGCCATGTTTCGTTTTCCACAAACACCCCGCCGAGCCGTTGCTGCGCGGCGTGCAATCTTTGTGCCACGGTGGCGGCATTCCATGCTTTGCTGGTGGTGGCTGTGCCATAGTGTCGCCCAAATGGTTTTTTACCAAATGTATTGTATTGCAGATAAAAGAAACGCGCCGCGCGTTGAATGTCGGTTAAGGTATCGGGCGGCGTGGCTTGCAGTTGGACAAAGATTTGGCGGCTGCTCAACTGCCATGCGAACTGGCGCACAAATTCGTCAAAATGATGCTGCACCACGCGATAAAGATTCACCAAATCGCCGTTGATGTCATTCAACACTTCGCAGCGGGCAGGTTTGTCGCGCAGAAAAAACAAAGCCGCTCCGCCTGCAAACAGCTCCACATAACAACTATGCTCGGGAAATAACGGCAGCAAATGCTTGGCTAAACGGCGTTTGCCGCCCATCCACGCGATAATGGGCATGGGTTTAGTATCTGTCTGTCTGTCTGTCTGTAAAAATTGTTGCACGCTGTTTTTCCTTGTCAAACGGTTTTTCTAAATTTTGTTGCATAAATTGCCTTTCTCATTGCTCAAATTTCTCGACGTCGGTAATTTTCTATTGCCTTTTCAGGCTGCCTAAACCAATCCGCCAACGCTTGCGGGCTGTATCGGTCGGGATATTGCAACCCCAACGCCGCCGCGCACCATTCGCTGCAAAACCACTTTTTCAGGCTGCCTTTAATGCCGAGAATAACCCCACACGCGCCGATAAAGTCATAAGGCTTGCCGCGCGTTTGCGCAAAATAGTTCAGCACATCAATATAGGCATCAAGTTGGTTGATGGGGATTAAATCCCACTTGTCCGCTGGCAGCGGCATGGTTTTCAGGCGCACGCCGCCATCGCGTAGGCTGGCGGAATAGCAGTCGTATTGCTCGCCGCCTTTGTACACGGCGATTTCGCAATGGCTGTAAGGGCTGCGGGTAAACGTGCGAATCAGCCAATCGCCCAGCCGCGCTTGTAATACGCTGGGTCTGTACCATCTGCCGCTGCGGTTGCCTTTGTACAGCGCAAGGGCGATGCGTGGATTATCCATTGCTTGCCTCCTTCATTAACTCAGCTGCGCTCCAACCGTCTGAATAATCGTAGTCCAACGGGTTTTCGGCTTTTAGCATGGCGGCTTTATGCCGCTCGGCGTTTTGAAAATCGTGCTGCTCATCGGCAATCAGTTTTAAGCTCAACTCGTCCAGCAGCTCGCGGGTCATCGGCACAAAGCTGTTATCCACCGTTTTCCACATTAGGTTTTCAGGCAGCTTATCCAGTGTGCGTAAAAACGTGTATTGCTGGCGGCTGTCGGCATCGCTGTGTAGCCATTTTTTTAGCGATTTAATGTAAATGCCTGCGTGGCAGGATTGGGCGCGTTTGGCTTTGATGCGCTCCCACATTTCTGCCTGCTGCTCGGCTTTAACGGCTGCTGCGGCTTCTTTGCTTAATGCCCATGCTTTGCCATTCCATTGATGCAGTTCGCTGGGCGGGGCGATTAGGGTTAAATGCGCGGGCAATTCGCCCACCGTTTGCACCGTTTCAGGCTGCCCATTGTCGGTGCGGTAGGCGGTTTTGCCGCGATGGTCGGGCAGATATGCCCATTTTTTGCTTTCAGGCTGCCATTTTGCCGCCTGCTCGGGTTTGACTTCGGGCGGTTCGGTTTCCACGCAGCCCGCAGGGATTAACCAGTTTTCAGGCTGCATCGGGTCGGCATCGGCAACGGTTTGGCAAAGGTAAAAGCCCTCTGCATCTAATTGGCATACGGGTTTGCTTTGGGGTAAATCACTCATCGTTTTATCCTTTCAGATTAAATTTTGATGCACGCCAACAACGCGATATTGCGGGGGCGGGTTTCAGGTGCAGTGCGGGCGGCGTTGTTTACCGATGGACCGATATGCGCATGCGAAGTTGCCCAGCTGCTGCCTTCGAGCGCCGTACCTCTGTCATGTTCCGATTCCAGCATAAAAGCACCTTCGCGTTTTTCAACGCCATGCACTTGCGCGCGCTGATAGGTAAACACCGCTTCCCAGTTTTGCACCGCATCATTCTGCCAAGTTCCCAATCCGCGTCCCGCATCCACACCGCGCCCATCGTCCCAAAAGCGCGCAAACTCGCCGCGCAAATCGGGCAGGTTAAAAGTGGAATAACCATCGCCCGCACCAAAGCGCGTGCCAATCGCGGCAAACAACTTGGCATAGGCAGTGCGCGACACCGCCGCGCCGTTGGCTTTAAGCCAGCCTGCGGGGGCAAAATCGCCTGCAAAGGTCATCACCATGCCGCTGGGGCAGAAACTGTTGGCGGTGTAACCTGTGAGCAGCGTGTTTAATTGGGCAATAGCATCGTTCAAGGCTTTGCCTTGCGCGGCAGATAGTGCGGCATCGGTGGCGGTGCTGTTGAGCGTGTTAATCAGCTTGACCACGCCCGCCAGTGTTGCCGTGGCAGCGGCGAGTTCATGCGTATGCCCCACCGCGCCATTGCCCGCCCAGTTGGCGGTGCTGCCTGACAGCATGGACGGCGTAGCCAGCGCAATGCTGCGGTCAGCGGAAAGATTGCCGCCGCCCGTTAGCCCTGCGCCTGCGCTTATCAAGCGGTTGGCTAGGCTTTGCTGCGCGGCTTCCAATTCTTGTTTTAGCCAAACGGTGCGGTTGGCAAGCTGGCGCGTGGGTTTGTTGTCTACGCCGTTTTCGCCGCCCAGCACGGGGTCGGTGGTTTCCCATTGGTAGATACCTTCTTCCCATTGGGCGGTTTCTTTTAGGTTTGCCATTGCTTTTCCTTGTGTGTTGGGTTGGGTTTTCAGGCTGCCTACGCCGTGCCACGGTTAAACGCGCCATCGCGTGTGGCTTGCCCGTTGTGGCGCAGGCTAGCGGTTTGGTAATCCAGCGCGGCGAGTACGCAGCGGGCGGGGGCAAAGGCAGCCAGCGTGCGCCGCAGCAGGGCGGCTTGGTCGTTGGTAATCGGTGCGTTCATGATGATGCGGTAGTGCGCCCAGCGGTCGCTGTGCCCGTGGCTGTATGTGCCGTCGCGCCTGATTTCGCCGTTATGGGTTTTATTGCCCATGCGCTCAATCAGCTCCACCTGCCCGAAGCCCAGCCGCCGCACAATCTCGCGGATTGCCCACGGTGTGCCTTTTTTGCGGTGCAGCTCATACGCGCCTTTAATCAAACGGCGGCGTGCGCTGTCGCTCTCGGCGAGCCAGTAGCCGTCTTCGTTCAAGATGCTGCGGCTTTCTGCCAGCAAAATCAGATGCTCGGGGGCGAGCAAATCCACCAAGCGCGGCATCAGCTTGGGCGTGTCCAGCAGCGACAGCCGCAAGCCTAAATCGGCAAGGATTTTGTAACGCTGGTCGCGTTCTATAATTTGGGCGTAGCTCAATTTCATGTTAGCCGTCCTGTTGTTCAGGCAACACGCGCAGATTCAGCGCAACACAGCGCGCCCATTGGTCGGGCTTGATAATGGTGTGGGCAGGCGAGTGCAGAATCACGTTATAAACGCCCGCTACTTTCAGGTAGCCTGAAATATCCAGCGGCACAATGTCGCGCCCGAGCTTCTGCCGTCGCGCGGCTTCAAACGCTGCCCATGCAGCTTCGGCAGCGGCTTTGGTTTCGGCGGCGTTTGCGCCGGTAAACAGCACCAAATCGGCGTTTACGGTGTAGTCCACCACTTTGGGGGCGTAAACCAGCACCGTGTCGCACAGCGGGCGTTTGCTTTCGCCCGACAGCTCACGCTGCACTTGGCTAATCAGCTCAGCGGTAGGTGCGCCTGTCTTGGTGAGCACGGTTACCGCCACCGTGCCGCCGATGGGGTTACCCGCGTTATCGGTGGCGTTGGCAACGTGCACATCGCAAATCGCAGGCGACACCGCCCGCGCCCAGTATTGGTATGCGCCCACGCTGCCCGCCACGCTGAAACTTTCAGGCGCAAGCAGCACACGCTCGCGGTAGGCTTCGTCGCTTTCCACTTCCGCGCCGCCTGTCGGCACGCTGATATTGGCTGCGCTGATTTGCGCCGCGCCCGCCAGCGGGGTTTGCAGCGCATTGATTTGCCCGACTGACCAGCCATTGCCGCGCGTGCCCGTAGTCGTGCACTCTGCTAGCAGCGCGGTTTCAGACTGCCCTGCGGTCAGCTGCCCCTGCTCAATGGTGGCAAACAGCACATCGCCCGCGCCCACCAATGTGCCCACGGGAATGTTCACTTCGCTGTGAAAATCGGCAGCCTGAAAACGAATCGTGCAACGCGCGGCAGACGCATTCAGGCGCGGCGTGTTCACATCGTCGCCGCACAGATCCAGCATCAGCCCCGTGGCAAAGCGCGGGTGCTGCTGGCGGAAACTCTCGTTAATCTGCGCGCGCAGCAGGGTCTCGCGGTAGGCAAAAGTGTTAATCAGCAGCCGTTCAATATGGGCGGGCTGCAAGGTTTTGCCTGTGCGCTGCTCGTAATCGGCAACCATCTCGGCGAGTACCGTATCGGGGCTGTCGTCCACAATCTTGACGGCTTCGCGGCTTAATTCGGCAGGGTTCATGTGCTTAATCCTGTGGTGTAAACGGGGCTAGACAGCAATGCGCCGCCCAAACCGTCGGCAATGCGCCATACCACCTTGATGCTGATGTGCGGCGCGCTGCCGTCAAACAGCACGCGCTCCACCACCGCGCGTTTTTCCCAAGTCTGCACCGCCAGCACGATTTCGCGCACCGCATTGGGGCGGAACACATCTTCGGGCGTGTCCAAATAATCAAAATGGTTGGAGCCAAAATCAGGGCGCAACACATCGCTGCCCTTGCGCGTGGACAAAATATGGCGGATGCACAAATCAATATCGTCCGCGCCCTGCGTGATGCCTGCGCCGTCGGGGACGAGCTGCCAGTGTTGGGAACGTGGGGTGGGGGTAGTCATGCGGCGATGATAGGGTTTCAGGCTGCGTGGGGCTTTTAATGCGGATTAAAAAATGCCGCGCAAAGTTCCTGACGTCAGGAATTTTGCGCGGCTGTTTGATAATGTATTGGTGTCGGCTGTTTTGTGAATTGGAACAGATGGGGCGATTTTTCTTTACCGCTCGTTCAGCTTCGCCCCCGTAATCTCCCCGCCCGCATCAATATTGCCTGTAACATTGATACTGCCGTTAATTTGCGCCGCCGCGCCCGCACCGCCGCTGCCCGTCATACCGCCTTGGTAGGTCAAACTGCCTTGCACCAGCAAATTGCCTGTGGTCGTGGTTTCGGGCGCGTCAATGGTAACCTCGCCCGCCTGCACCAACACTTTGCCACTGGTTTTAACCAGCACATTGCCCGTGCTGCGGTCGTGCTCAATACGCGTGCCGTTGCCGTACTGCAAAACGTGCAAATCGGCATTGCTGGCGGGCGCGGGGTCGGCGTCGTTGTAGATTGCGCCCAGCACCGCGCCGCCTTCGCCCTGCGCGTCCAGCAGGCACACCACCAGCGTGCCGACATCGGGCAGGCTGTAAAACTGGTTGCCCAGCGCGGCGGGGGTAATCATCGGCAGCCAGTCGGTTTGCAGGTTTTCCAGCGCGGGCAGGGTAACGCGCAGGCTGTGCTTTGCCGCGTCCACGGCGGCGACGGTGCCAAACTGCAAGGTGGCGGCAAAATTATGGGTGGGCTGGGGGCGCATCGTTTTCACTTTCTTCTGCAATGTATTCAACCATTTTGATTTCCAAATCGGTAATGTAGCCGCGCGATTGGCTGTAATCGTGCCGCGCCTGTTTGACCAAATATCTGCCGCTGAATTTGCCGATGCGCTGCAATTCAATCACTTGCCCCGCCACCAACAGCGCATTGCCAAACAGCGTGATATTGCCCGCGCAGCGTTCCTCTTGCGCGTCTTGCAGCGCAGCATCGGCGCGGGCGTTGGTTTCGGCTTGGCTCTCGCCCTTGCTCTGCGTGATTTTAAGCGTGTCGGCGGATGTTTTGCGGCGGGCTTTGGGGCGCAGCGGTTTGGTTTTGCGCTCGGCGCGGATGGCGCGTTTCTTTTTCGCATCGTAGCCCGTAATCACAGCCTTGTCGGGCGCGCCTTTAATCAGGTCGCGGATGCGGATGGAGAGCAGGTTTTCAGGCTGCATCACCAGCACCGCTTCCTGCTGCGAGAGCGCATCGTTGCGGGTAAACACCAGTTTTTTGTCCACAATCTTAAACGTGTGCCCATACTGCCGCGCCAAGCGGGTGAGAAATTCCACGTCGCGCTCTTGATACTGCGTGATGCGTTGGATTTTGATGGGCTTGATGCTGCCTGAAACCGTGAGTTTCAGCCGTGCGGCGATGATTTTGACAATATCCGAGAGCATCATGTTTTCGTAGGCTTTGGGCTGCAAGGTGCGGTTGGCGCGGCGGATGCCTGTGGACAAGGCTTTGAGCGATACCACATCGCCGCCCTGCATATTGCGCTGCCACTCAATCTCCGCCAGCTCAAAGCTGCCCCAGTTGATTAAGCCTGTAAACTGGTCGCCGCAGCCGATGCTTAATTTGTCGCCCTGCTCGGGAAACCATGTGCGCAGCCAGCGTCCGTCCACATCTTCAAAGTGCAGCTGCAGCTCATCGGACTGCTCGCCCAAATAATCGGTGTAGCTAAACGACAGCAAATACGGCTCTACGCTGGCGGTGATGTCTTTTTGCTCGTAGGTCAGCACAAAGTTAGGGCGGGTAACAGGGTGCGATGTGGGCGGCGGCGCGGGCAAAGGTTTTTTCAGGCTGCCTGAAAGGCGGTCTAATAGGCTGTCTAACATGGTGTGCGCTCCAATCTGTTAATTTTCAAACCACGGCGGCAGCAAATCCTGCCGCTGCGTTTCGCTCTGCCGCACCACAGGCACAAACACGGTCAAGCCGCTGGCAAACTGCTCGGCAAGCGGCAGATGCGGGTTGGCGGCAATCAGGCGGTTAATCGCCAGCGCGTTGCCGTAATGCTTGTGGGCGATGGTGTCCCAGCGGTCGCCGTCCTGCGTGGTGTAAACCAAAATGCCGTTGATGCTCATGCGCCGTCTCTCCTTGCCGCCACAAAGGCGGTCAGCGTTTGCACCGCCGCCGCGCCGTTGCCCAAACCATCTGCCGCCGCATCCAGCGCGGCAACGCCCGCGCCAAACCAGCCGCCCACGCTGCCGCTCTCTATCCCCGCGCGAAATTCGCCCACCGCGCTGCCCATCTGCTGCGCCGCCTGCGCCGCTTGGGCGGCAAACTGCGCCGCGCCCGCCAAATCGTCCAAGCTCTGCACGATTTCAGGCAGCCCGTTTAAATGGTCAAGCGCGCCGCCCGCCACGCCCAGCACATCGCCCACCAAGTTCAACACGCCTGCGGGGTCGTTTTTAATCTCCCGCGCCGCCTGAATCAGGTTTTGCATTGCGCCGATGTCGTCTTCCACCGCGCGATAGATTTTGACCGCCGTGCCGATTTTTTCCGCAATGGGATTCAGCGCGTTTTGCATACTTTCAGGCAGCATTGCCAGCAGCGGGTTTTGTTCGCCCGCAACCACCGCAGGCGCAGGCAGCGGGTTGTTCGGGTCGCCGACAAATTCTTTTAGTTCTACGTCTATTTCCCGCGCGGCGGTACGTCCGTTTTTATCCATCTGCAAGGTGCGCGCCGTGAGCCGCTCAATCACAAACCAGCCGACAAACCGCCCCGTGCCGTAAACCAGCGACACCGCCTGCTGAGCCTCTTTGGCGGCAATTAGCCCGTGATACGCCGCATCCACATCGCCCAGCTTCCAATGCAGTTTTAGGCTAAACCGCAGCTCGGTCAGCGCATTGCCCATCGCTTGCAAACGCGGTCGCCCCGCCAGCACATCATGCTGGGCAAACTGCGCCGCGTGGGTTTCCTCCAAGCTGGCAAAGCTGCCCAGCAGCTCAAACGTTACATCGCCCAGTTGTGCAAACATCAATACGCTCTCCGCTCGCGCTCCGCCATCATGCGGCGGAACAGTTGTTCAAATTCTCGCAGCCCCATTTGCAACGCCGTTTCAATTTCTTGCCGATTGCCGCCCGCGGCGTTAATGGTGGGCGAAAAATGCACCACCATGCTGCCGCTGCCCGCGCCCTGCTGCTGCGCCTGCCGCTCGCTTCGCGCTTGGCGCAAACCTTCCGCGCCGGCGGACAGCCGCGCCGACAAATCGCTGCGGAAACCGCCCATGCGTTCGGCAAAACGGTTTTTCAGGCTGCCCGCCAACTGCGCGACACGGTTTACCGGCAAATCAGCACCTTGGTTCACACCAATCGCCAAGCCTTGCGTGATATAGCCGCCGAACGCACGGAACACACGGCTGGGGGAATGGATGTCCATCACGCTGGCAAAGGCGTTTTTAGCCCGCTGCGCCAAGTTCTGAATCGCCGCCATCACGCGTCCTGCGGCAGCCTGAATACCGTTGACCAAGCCGTCAATCAGCATACCGCCGAAGCCTGTAAACTGCGCGGGCAGGGTAACGCCAAACCAGCTCATCACAGCGGCAAACGCCTGATAAAACACGCCCAGCGGCGACCAGTTGGCAATCAATGCCAGGATGCCCGACAAGCCGCCGTTAAACGCGCTTTGCACGTTTGCCCACGCGTTGGCAAAAAAGCCTGTAATCGCATTAGCCACCGTACCCACTACATTGCACAAATCCTGCCACAGCAATTTCGCCCCACCGACCACGCCGTCCCAGCGCGTGTAGAGTAGATAAGCGGCGGTTGCCATCAATGTAAGCGCAATACCAATTGGGGTCATCAATAAAAAACGCCCTAGTGCCATAAAAGCATTGGCGATTGCGGGCAAAAAACCAATTACAACGCGCCCAACCTGCATAAACACGCCCCATGCCCGTGTGATTAAATTCAGTGAACCCAAAATCAGCTTACCGCCCAAGCTAGCAAAACCCCGTATTAAAATCGGCACATAGCCCGTCAGCGCCGTAAAGCCGCGCAGCACCCAGCCCAAGCCCGAGCCGAGCAGGCGCAGGCTGCCTGAAAAAAACCGAGCAACCCCAGCTGCGCTACGCGCTGAAAACCCCACCAATCGCAAAGCCGTAACCAAAGCGCGCGAGCCGCCCAGCATAATCAACTGCGCCATGCGCCACACCGCAGCTACTTTGTTCACGCCCACCACCATAGCGCGAAGCGGCATCAAAGCCATGCTGATGCCATAAGACAATGCCAACGCCCCCATTTTGGCGGCAAAAAACCCACCTAATACACCCAATACGCTTTTAATCAAGCCTTTATTTTGAGCCAGCCAAGGCTGCAAAGTATTTTCCAAAAAGCGGTTGGCAACGGCAGCAAAGGCTTTAATATCATCGGCAAATATGCTGCCAAACGTGGCGGCAGTTGCTTCTGCCACGCCGCCCAAACTTTCCAATGCCGCACTCAATGTGGCAGTTTTCAGCTTGATACGTGCCTGCATATCCGCCTGCTGCTGCATCAATTCTATATTTGCTTGTATGCCCGCTCGCCCTTTAAGTGCAATTGCCATAGCGGCACGGCTGGCTTGCGTACCAAAAAACTCATCTGCCACAATGCTGGCTTTTTCCTCGCCCAGCTTTTCTTTGATGATATTGAGCTTTTCTATTTCGCCTATCATCGCATCCAAGCCTTTGAACTTGCCCTTTTTATCAAAAAACTCAAACGAAACGCCCGCTTCTTCCATATAGGCTTTGGCTTCTATTTTCATGCCTTTTTTGGCTTGTTTTATGGCTATCGGTCCTTGCGCCAGTTGGGTGAGCATCATGGAAAAATTCGTACCAAACTGGCTGCCCTCCAAACCAATCTGCGCCCCTGCACCTTCAATCGCCAACAGTTTTTTATAGTTTTCCAAGCCTGTTAAATTCAAAATTCGCGCATTTGCCGAGCTGTATTTCATGCTTTCAAACATATCTTCCTTTTTTAAACCAAAAGCAAAATATGCGCGTTGGGTCAAATCTGCCGCCTGACTGAACTCGCTTTCTTTCAAGCCGCGTGCTTCAATCATCTTGGCAAAAAATTCACCGCCGCCTTGCTGATCCATATTCATCAACACATTTAGCTCTGCCGATGTTCGCAAACCGCCGTTTGCCAGCATTTGGTCGGAGATGCCTTGCGATTTCAATGCCTTTGCCAAGTTGTAAAACTCTGTTGTCGTACCGGGCAACTGCGCCCCCAGTTCAGCAGCACCTTTACGAACTTCCTCAAATAAGCCAAAGCCCCCATCTTTGTTCATCATGGTAATTTTTAGCTCTGTTTCCGCATCTTCCTGTCTCGTAAATGTGCGAACTGCCGCTGCAACAGGCGCACCCAGCACCATAGCATGACCTGCGGTTTCGCCCATTTGACTGCGTAACTCGCGGCGGTGCAACCGCGCTGCATCTTGCCGCGCAATCGCATTATTTAACCGCTCCTGCGCCCGAGTAGCGTTATTGATTGCCGTGCCCATGCGAACATACAAGCGGTTAAGTTGCCCCAAGTTCCGCGCAGGGTGAGCAACCGCACGCGCCATTGCTGCGCCCAATCGTTCTTGTCGGCGGCGCACATTGTCAATTTCTCTACCCAAGCCACGCGAAGCATCACGCGCGCGCCCAAATACCGCCGTAAAACCAGAACGCAAAACCGCACCAATCGCGACCGATATAGCTAACTCGTTTGACATAAAAATACTCTTGTTTTATAGTTGTTTAACTTAATTTTTAGGCAGCCTGAAAGGATAAAACCATGCAAGCACAGCCACATTCCCTATTAGAACAAGCTACCCGCATCGCCTATGCGCTGTTTGCTGTGTCGCTTGCATTGGTCTTTGGCTATGTTGCATGGGGTTTAGCAGATTTCAGTAGCGTGGGCAGCGCATGGTTATCTGCGTTTTCCATTATTTTCTTTGGTACGCTGATAGGCTGTGGCGCATCGGTGGTGCTTGCACCTGCCAGTTTTGCCGTAGCCTTGGCAATCGCTTGGCTGTGGCGCAAACACGCTTAATCGCCCCTACGGTAGTTCGCTTTTATTTGCCGATTGGCTTCATCTAGCCAGTCGGCAAATTCGTCTATGGGTAATTCATAAATCTCTTGAACACTCCACCCAAACCACCATGCCATATCGGCGCAGGCACGCAACAATTCCTGATTGACTTCTGCGCTGCTTTTATGCTGCTTCGCCTTGCTGTGTGGTGCGAAACCAGTCTTGAATCGCCTTGTAGTCGGTCATATCCAATTCATCTAAATCTTCGGGAACTAGTCCTGATAAGCGGCTAAACATAGCGAGTTCTTGCTCGGCATCGCTGTTTAAATGCGCTACGGCACGCAAATCGCCCACGCGCGGGCGGCGCACGGTTACTTTGTCTAACACCGCGCCCGTTGCCAAGCGCACGGGGTAGGCAAGTTCAATAGTGGTTTCGCCGTTTAGGCTTTGGGTCAGTTGTTTGGCGGTTGTGGTTGCCATAATGGTTTCCTTATCTCAAAGGGGTTAAAAACAAGGCAGATTATGCTTTCAGGCTGCCTGAAACGCTTTTAACGCGCATTAAAAAAACCAATCTCTCCTTGTTGGAAAGATTGGTTTTGCTGTTTCAGGCTGCCTTTTTCAGGCTGCCTTATCACGCGCCGATGTTTTTGCGGAACTGGCTCAATGCGTCCACACCGCCCACGCGGTACACATTGGTAAAGGCGTTGTAGTACAGCGTTTCGCGCCCGCCGATGACCATGCGGATTTCGTGCGCCTGAAAGGTGGTCGGATGCTCCGATTTTTCCTTGGGCTTAAACGTGCCGACCGCGTTTTTGCTAAACATCACGGTGGCGGTTACCACCACGGGCGCTTCGGTTTTTAAGCCTGCCGCATTAAAGGTTTGCAGATTGCCGCGCACCATCAGCTGGGCGGCTTTAAACGGATGGTAGGCTTTTTCGGCAACGGCGGGATAAATGCTGTTCCAAGTAATCTCGCCTTCCAAGGCTTCCACGCCGCTGGGCAGTTTGATGGTGCCCACCATACCCAAGCCTTTGTGCTCGTCTTGGGAGATTTCTATCTCGGGCATTTTAAACTCGGCGGCTTGCCCCATTAGGTTGGTGCCGTTGAGATAGACGTTGGCGTTGTAAATGGCGTTGATTTCGCTCATGTTGATTGTCCTTGTGTTGATTTAAACGATTAGCTGCTGGATACCAAGTTCGCCAAATATTTGCGTGTCATCACGCTGGTATTGGTGGCGCGCTCCATCGGCAGCTTGGGCGTGTATTCGTACACAATCGGCACTTGCCCTTTGCTGAACACGTCCACCAAGTCGTAGTCGTAATCCAAGTTCACGGTAAAGCCAACAATGGATTGCAGCGTGCCAAAATAGGTGCGGTAGCCCGCCAACAGCGTATCCAGCAGGGCTTCGTCTATCGGCAAATCCATGTATTGCAGGTCAAAGCGGCGCAGGCTTTCGTCTATCACATCGCCCGTGCGCTGCGCGGTTTCAAAGTTTTTGATGTGCGACACGCTGGGGAAGCACGCCAAGCGGTTGCCCCATAGGCGGTAGCCTGTGCCGTAGCTGTTGAACACGGTGGTGATGCCTTTTTCGTTTAGGCGGTTGGTTTCCGATTGCGGGTCGTCCACGCGGGCGGTTAAGCCGATTTCCAAGCCTGTTACGCCCGATAGCTCGCGGTTGGAAATGCTGAACCAGTAGCCGTGCTCCACATCGGTTTTCATGCGCAAGCCTGCGGCATGGGTGGCGAGACTTTCTACGCCGAGCAGCCCGACAACGTGTGGAAAAAAGAGCTGAACGCGGTCGCTGGATGTGTTGAAGTTGATGCTGCCCAAGTTGCCGCGCCCTGTAATCGCTTGGCTTAATGTTGTACCGCGTGGCGCGTCTAGGTAGGCGATGGCGTTTAGGTTGTCCGCCAGCGTAATCAGTGCGGCGGCGCAGGTGGCGGTGCGGTCAAATTCGGGGGCGATGATGATTTTGGCATCCGCGCCAAAGCGGTTAAAGCCTTCTTTCACCAGCTCCATGCCCGTGCGTTTGCCCGTGGCTGCCACATAGCCGCCGATAATGTCGGCTTCGGTTACTTTGGCGGGGTCGGTGTAGCTGTAATCGGCGGTGGGTGTGGTGGGCAGGGTTTTGAATTGAATTTCGCCAGTAATCAAATCGTTTACCACATAATCGCGCCCTTCCACCAACGCGCCGCCGTTGCCGTTGAGCGTGTAGCTGCCCGCTTGGATGGCGCCGTGCACGGTGCGGGCGATGAGCGTGTCGGGGTCTATGGTTAAGGCTTCGCCTGTTACGCTGGATTTGTGCCGCGCGGGGTCGCACACATTGACCACATAGGCAACGCCCGATTGGTAGCGCGTCCAAATGTTCGCGGCATCGGGGATAGTGAAGCCTTTGCCTGTTGCTGTGCCAAACTTGGCAAAGTCTTTGGCGGTTTGGCATAGGGTTAATTCATTGACCGCGCCTGCGGGTGCGGTGCCGATGATGGCGGTAATCGCGCCGTCAACGGTGTAAACGGGGGACGAGCCGCCGTCAATGCGGATGGTTTCTGAACCGTGGTGGAATGCTGCTGCCATGTGGTGTCTCCTATGGCTGTTTGGGTTTTAACTGGGGGTCAAGCGGCGCGCCGCGCTGGCGGTGCAGTGTGCGCACAAGGGTGGTCAGGTTTTCAGGCTGCCGCAGCTCTACCTGCTGGGTTTCGGTCTGCACCGTGAGCGCGTATTGCCATGCGCCTGCGGTCTCGCTTAAAAACTGCTCGCGGATTAAATGGCAGGGCAGGCAGTTGGGCGGGGCAAAGCCGACAACGGCAAGGCGCACCGCATCCAAAATCGCCAACGCGCCGCTCTCACCGTGCAGGCTCGCGCCAATCACGGTTAATTGCAGCGTGATGTCGCGCTGCTGGGCGATATGCCCCAAGCCTTCAATCCGCGTGAACTGGCTGCTTTGATACGCCACCAGCACCGCGCCTGTGGGGTGGATAAACTGGTAATCGGCGGGGCGTTCGGGGAACTCGTCCACCTGCACCCACGGAATCGCCTGCTGCACATGGTCGCGCAGCGCGTCAATAATCGGCTGGGTGGCAGACATCAGTAGCCGCTCCAATCGTGCTTTGCCGCCGCGCGGACGTGATACGCGCCGCGCTCGGGCTGGCGGGGTTTGTTGTCGGTATCTATGCCGATGTGGATTTTGCCGTCGCGGATTTGTTCCAGCGTTTTGAGCGTGGCTTGATACGCGGTTTCCAGCGTTTTGGGGAAATCAGCGCGGTTAATCCGCCGCGCGTGCAAAAAGTGCCGCGCGATGTTGATGCACAAGGGTGGCAGAATGGTCGGCGTTGTTGCCAACGGCAGCGGATAACGCCCGCTCAAATAGCCGTCTGCCAAATCGCAGGCGTAGGCAATGGCGGTTTGCACCACATCATCGTTCGGCTCGGTGGCGCGCGGGTCGTCATTGGTCAGCTGCACCAGCTCGGTTTTGCTCATGGCGCGGGCTAGGTCATCGGCGTTGATGTACATGGCGCGTTACTCCGCTTTGTCGCCCTTACCGCGTTTGGGTTTCTCGGTCGGCTCGGTGGCGGTTTCAGGCTGCGCGGCAGGCGGCTCGCTGTCTGCGGGTTCGCTTGCCGTTTGTGCGGTTTCAGGCTGCCCTGTTGGCGTGATTTCCGTTTCAGGCTGCCCTGTTGTTTCAGGCGTGCCAGCAGGCGTAACGTGCGCTGCGACTTGCGCGTATTGCTCGTCTGTCAATTCCGCCACTTCGCCGCGCTCCACGCGGTAATCCGTGCCGTCATCGGCAGTCAAAATCAGCGGGGTGTTGGCAAGATAAAATTTCGTCATGGCTTAACCTTTCAACAACACAGCAATCACATCGCCCGCCGCGGCGGCAGCGGTTACGGCATAGCCTGCGGCTTGGGTCTCGCCCGCCACCGCGCAGCCGTTGGCATCGGACGCGACTTTCGCGCCTGCGGCAACCGCGCCGCCTGCTTCCACCAGCGCAATGCCGATGCACTCCACCGCCATTGTGTCGCCCGCTTCGGCATCGCGCGGCGATACGCCCAGCACAGGCGCGGCGGCTTTGGCTTGTTTGCCATCAAAGCCGATAAAGCGGTTCGCCACAATTGGCGCAGCGGCTTGCGCGGTGGTTACCAGCACGATTTTTTTAGTTGGAGTCATCGGAAGCCTCACTTTCTGCAAATAGGGTTTTCAGGTGGAAGCCTTGCAGCTCCCATAATTTGGCAAACGCGTCTTTGTAGGCGGTATCACGCCCAATGGCTTCATCAAAATCGGCGGTGTTCAGGCAGCCTGAAACACCAATTACCACAAAGCCATTATTCAAAATCAACGCGCACACGGTGGTGGTTGCGCCAAAGCGTTGATACTCCGCGCGTTCAATCAAAGCGGCTAATTGATAGCCTTCTAGCTTTTTCATATTTACTCCTTTTCAGGCTGCCTCATTGTTTCAGGCAGCCTGAAAATCAATTAAACAGCCTTATCAAACAAGAACCCGCACGCGCCGCCCACGGCAGCCACCTTGCGGATGTCGGTATAGCGGGCGTATTCCGTTTTGCCGCCGTTTTGCTCAAAGCGGTCAACCACGGGCATCCCCTTGCGGCGGAAGGTGTAGCCAAAGGCAGGCTCGCCTTCGTCGTTGCCCGAGCTGTGCACGGTCGGGCGCACAATCAGCGCGGCAAATTTGCCCCACACGTCGTGGGTTTGCTTGTTCGGCGCGGGCGCAGAAACGGCGTTGCCGATAACGACTTCATCCACTTCAAACAAGATTTTCAGCAAATCCAGCGTAATCAGTTTGCGCTCACCGCTGCCCAGCATCGCTTGCAGCGCAGGGTGGTACGACAGCGCGTGCGCCACGCTTGCGCCCAGCACCAGCACATTCGGCTTTACGCCACAAGCGGCGCGGACGGTTTCTTTCGCGTCTGCCACGTCTTTCACAGGGTTGGCGTTGGCATCGCTCCATTGGGTGGCGGCGGACAGGTCTTTGTAATGCCCGCTCTCGTAAGACTGCTTGGCTTGCAGCAGCGCGGCGGTTTCCAATTCCTGCCGCAGCTGCACGCCCAATACCGCGCGGCGCGTGGCTTTGGCTTGCTCGTCAAACAGGCTTTCGGCTTGTTCGCGGTAGTCCACACCCGCCATCAAATCGTGCTCTTCCAGCACAATCGGCAGATAGCTGGGACTCTCCAGCGTAATCACATTACTGGCTGCGCCCACTGCGCGCGCGGTTTCGTATTCCACAAACGAGCCTTTGCCAAACTTAGGCACTTTCACGCCTTCTTTATCGGTAAACACCACAGGGAACAGCTTTTCGCCGATAAACTCGGCTTGCTTGTAGCCCAGCGCAAGGTTGGTTAAAACGGGGTCAATCTGCCCGCGCAGATTGCGTAAATGGGAAGTGCTCATCAGGTTTCCTTTATGCAGGGGTTATTGGACGGTGCGGCGTGCCGCTTCTTCGTAAGAGATGTTTTCGCGTTTCGCCAAGGCAAGGGCGCGTTCGTGGTGCGATTGCGCGGCAGGGTTGGCGTATTCGCCAAAGTCGCTGCTGCCGATTGTTTTCAGGCTGCCTGCGCGTTCGGCGGTAGCAATTTCGCCCGCTGCCACAATCGGCACGCCGCCGCGCAAAAAGTCTTTGAGCGCGTCCGACAGCTTTTTGCCTTCGCCAAAATCGGCAGGTGCAGCTTCGGGGTAATCAGCAAAATCCAGCACGGCAACGATTAACTCTTTGTCAGCAGGTTTCAGGCTGCCTGCTTTAATCAAGCCTTCGGCAAAATCGGCGTTTTGCTTATGTGCCGCATCGCGCAGAGATTTTTCCTGCTCGGCTTGCAACTTCGCCAATTCTTCGCGGGCTTGCTTGGCTTCGGCTTCGGCTTGCTCACGCGCTTTGCGCTCGGCTTCTAACTGTTGTTCAGGGGTCATGGGGTCGTCCTTATCACGGGGTTCAGAAAAATTATTCGGCATGGCTTCGGGTTCAGGCGCGGGCGGTGGCACAACAGCTTCAATTTGCCAGTCGGGCAGCACGCGGTCGGCGGTTTCTAAGCCGTCTTTGCCAATCAGCCACTCACGCAGATTACGTAACACACGCGCCAATACCCAATCGCTCTCGCCAAAAGAAACTACGCCGTCTTCATCATCGGCAAAATCAATCGCCGCCAGCCCTTTCACGGCGGGCGGGTGTGCGCCCAAAAAGCCAACGTGGCGCAGATACCAATTTTCAGGCTGCGGGTTACTGGGGTGGTTCGGCGGGTAGAAGCTGGCGGAAACTTTTTTGTATCGCCCTTTGCGTACTAATTCGGCAAAGTCGTCGTCCACTTGGGCGAAGTCGGCATACAGCGTGCCGTTCTCGGCTTTCAGGCTGCCTACCCAACCATAGGCGGGCGCGTTCAAGCTCGGGTGTCCGACCACAATCGGGGCTTCGTGCTTGTTTGGGGAATAGTGGCTGGCAATCGCGGCAACCTGTTCGGGGGTAATGGTAATCGTGCGCCCGTTGTTGTCCGTGCGAGTGCCAGCGCGAAAGATTTCATGGCGCATGGCGGTGTCTCGTGGGTTTGGTTGCGGTGGATTATGCGGATAGGCAGCCTGAAAAACTTTTAACGCGCATTAAAAAAAGCAGCCTGAAAACGGCTGCGGGCAGAAATCGCGCTCTGTTGCGTTTTAAACGCGTTTAAGGCGCGGGATAGGCAAACACTCGTTTGAGTGGCACATCGCGCTGCTGGGGTGGTCTATTTTGGTCTAATCGCTATTTTTGCTTTAACGGCGGATTGCGGAGCGAAAAAAATCGGCGCGTGGGGAAAACGCGCCGTGTGGGTTTGGGGAAACGGGGGAATGCTTACTCATCAAAAATGCTCCTTTGCCGAGCCTGCGCATCGGCAGCGCGGGCGCGCTTGATGATTTGATAAATTTGCTGGGTTGCAAGGTTGTACTTTTTCGCCAGCTGCTGGTGGTTTCTGCCGTCAAATTCCGCCCAAATTTGCTGGTCGCGCTCGTCCAGCTCGCCGCCTGTGTTTTTGGGGAAATAGATAATCTGCCCGCGCCAGTTGTCGGTGATGTGACGCGAGAGCTGCTTGCTGATTTGGATGGCGGTGCATCGGCTGATTTGGGGAACGTGCGCCAGCAGGCAGGCGCAGGCTTGGTCTTCCAAATCGGCAATCAGCTCGGGGATGCGGCTGTCTGCCATGCGTGTCCTTTCATTTTTGAAATGTTGTTGCAAAAATCATAATAATATCAATATTATAAAACAACAAAGGCAGCCTGAAAAGCTGCCCCAAAAACCTTATGTCGCACGGTCTCGCCATTTTTTTAACCGCTCAATAATATCCCGCATAGCATCAGTATCTTCATGCCACTTCTCACCGCCATGCTTCTTGCAAAACGCAAACATCGCGCTTTCCGCCGCTATTCGCACCGCGCCCGCTTCGTGCAATTCCCGCCATAGCGAGCGGATTTTTTGCTGCTGATCGGATATATTCCGATACGGCTCGCGCCCATCGGGCGTTTGCACCGCCACCACAAAGCCCTGCGCTTTCATGTGGCGCAGCACGGTTTCCAGCTGCTCGCGGCTTAAATCTTTGCTGCTGGTCTTGCCGCGCGACACATTCGCCAGCAGGGCGCGATAGTCGGTGTCGCTCATACCTACCTGCTGCTTGGCGATGTGGATTAGGCGGATTAAACGGGGTTTAATGGTGTTGTTGCTCATCGTTCGCTCCTAAAAAGGCAGCCTGAAAAGCGGGAATGCGTTTCAGGCTGCCTCTGGTTTATTTAACCGCGTCTTTCAACGCCTTGCCTGCTTTAAATTTCGGCACGCGATGCGC
Organism: uncultured Kingella sp.; assembly: GCA_963551505.1. Taxonomy (GTDB): domain Bacteria; phylum Pseudomonadota; class Gammaproteobacteria; order Burkholderiales; family Neisseriaceae; genus Kingella_B. The sequence goes on along the minus strand of CAUVGV010000001.1, from coordinate 17,552 downwards.
GGCAATGGTCAGCGGCTCGCCTGTTTTCGGGTTGCGCCCTTTGCGCTCGGCACGTTCTACTGTGCTAAACGTGCCAAAGCCGATGATGGCTACTTCGCCGCCCTGCGCCAAGGCGTCAATCACGCTGGCGCAAAACGCATCCAGCGCATCGCCCGCTTTGGCTTGCGACAGCCCTGCACGGTCGGCGATTTGTTTAATCAGTTCGGATTTATTCATGGTGTTACTCCTGTTGGTAAAGTTTTAAAAGGGGCGGATTTGCCGCTCCGCCGTTGCGGGTTTTGTGGGGCGATTGGATTTCAGGCTGCCTTAAAGCCAAGCTCGCCGCCCACCTGAACATATTTGCCCTGCTCGTTGCGCCTGTGGATGCGGATGTATTCGCGTGTGGTTTGGGTGTGCAGGCTGTCGTCTATGGCTTTCATGGCGCGCTGCCATTTCTCGTCGTCAATTTTGTAGCTGCGCAGGGCAAGCACTTTGGCGGTGCTGATATTGCCTTCTTTGTTTACGTCAAACGCCTGCTGCACAATGGTTTTCAACTCTTGGCGGCTGTCTTGCGTCCACTCGGCTAGGCACTCGTCTATCAGGGCTTTGGCAGCAACCAGCCGCTCGTCAAAGGTTAAAACGTCTGCCATCGCCACGGTTACGCGCAGGCTGCCGTCAAAGCTGTGCAGGGTTACATTGCCTTTTTTGCTGGGTTTTACGCCGTATTTTTCAGCCGCCAGCTCCACAAAGGCGCGCACATCTTCAATGCCGCCGCGCCGCGCCTGCTCCAAATCGTGCATGGCGGTTTCTACGGCAAAAAATATCTCCTGCACCAGCTCGTCGCGCGCCAAATCAATCGGCTTGATATTGGCAATCGGCACAAGGTTGCCGCGTGCGTCTTGGCGGTATTGGGTTAAATCTAAGTCTTGCATAGGGTTCTCCTAAAATCGTTTGCTTCGGGTTAATCGGTTCAACATCTGCGCCACCTGCGCCTTGGCGAGTTCGCGCTCGGCTGCGCTCGGCGGGCTGCGCTTGTTTCCTATCAGGGCGGATACGGGCGGCTCGGTGCGCGGCGGTATCTGCTTAATCAACTGCGCGGGCTGCGCCCATTTTTCCGCTTGGCTGATGAGCCTGCGAAAGGCTGCGGGCAAGCGTGCGCCGTCGGTTTCAGGCTGCCATGCCCACGTTATCGGCGTGAGCGCTTCCTCCCACACCATCGCCAGCGCGCCGATGGTGTCGGCAGGCGGCGAGCCTTGCAGCCGCAGCACCAACAGCTTTTGCAAGCCGTCTATCATTTGGTTGTATGCCCAGTCGGGCATTTTGGTCGGGGCAGTCATCGGCGCATTCCTTGCAGGGTCATGGCGGCGTTGAGCGTTTGGCTGTTTGGGTTTTCAGGCTGCCTTTGCTCGGGTGCGGCGGGCACGGTCTGCAAGCCTTGTCCCTGCCAGCCGCTGATGACTTCGTAGAGATAGCCGTGCGATTTCAGCGGCAGTTTCAGGCTGCCTGCGTTGCGCCGCGCCAGCAGCTCGCGAAAGCCATAAATCCATGCTTCGGGCGGGGCAGGGTATTCCAGCCTATTACGGCTGATTGCGCCGCGCTCTATATCGGGCAGCAGCTCACCCAGCAGTTTTGCCATGCGCTCAAAGGTCAGCGCGGTTTTAGCGGGGCGAAACAGCGCAATGTATTGCACCGCCAGCTTGCCCACTTCGCCGCCCACCTGCGCCGCCGCCCACACCGCTTGGCGTGCGCCTTCATGGGCAATCAGCGCGTCTAGGCTGTTTTCTGCGCCGCAGCAGGGGCAACGGGTTTTCATACTGCCTCCGCTTCTTTCAGGCAGCCTGAAAAGTTGTTTGCCGTTGCCAAGCCATGTAGCGCGGCGTAAATCGCATCGTTTTCGTGGCTGTATTCGGGTATTGCACCGTAGAGCAACACGCCATCATGGTTGGTAATATCGCAGCCGAGTTTGCCGTCTTGCCGCGTAATGCGGATTTCTAGGCTGTACTCTTTGATGATATTCATTCGCCTTCCTCCAAAAACGCGGTCGGGTAGCGGCGTTGCACGCGGCTCATGGCGGCGGCGACGCTGTAAAACGTCTCTTCCTTGCTGCCGTCTAACTGCAACACGGCTTGGTTGGCAGCGGGGCGGTAATCAATCGCACCAATCGGCAGCGGGTCGTGGGTGTGGCTGGGCAGGTAAATGGTATAGTGCAGGCTCATAGCTGTTCTTTCTCGGGCTGGGGTTCTAAAACTTCGCCTGCGCTGGGGTCTTGCTGCCATAACTTTGCTAGGGCAAAGGCTTCGCTTTGTGCTTGGCAGGCATTGTGCAAACGTTGCAGCGCGTAGCGGGCGGCGTGGTCGGCGGGGTATTGGCTGGCGGGCGGCGCATGGTGCAGGTTGTCGCAGGTGTAAACTACGATTTCAGGCTGTCGTGCAGGCGTGGCGGGCGCCGCCTGTGCGCTGTGCGCCGCCATTGTGCCAAGGTAGAAAAACACACCTGCGCTGGCAAATGCCGCCGAGCACAATTCGCCCAATGTGTAGCTTCTCATCTCACACCCCCTTCACAATATCCGCGTCCACCTTAGCAAAGCCAAGCTGCGCAGCTTCATTCATGGCGGCGGACACCAGATTGTTTACCGCGAGCGGATACAGCAGGCTGTGCTGTTCCAGCCCTTTGCTGGCACGTGATGTAACCGTCAGCCGCGCGGCGATGGCATCAATGGCATCATCGGTTAAGATGCAGCTGGCATCCGCGCCCGCGCGCTCAAACTTATGCTTCAAATAGCCCGCCAGCTTGCCGTCGGTCAGCGGTTGCAGCGTTACCACTTCGCAGCGTTGCACCACCTCGCGCACATTCGGATTGTTCTCCGAGAGCTTCTGCGCCAGCTCGGTCTGCCCAATCAGCACAATGCCAATCAGCCGTTCAAAGCCGTTTTTCAGTTCAAAAAAGCGTTTCAAGTGTTTCAGCGTGGGCAGCGGCAAGCCGTGCGCCTCTTCAATAATCAACACATGCTTGTTGCCCGCCTTCGCGCTTTCAATCAGCGCGTTGTGGATTTGGCGGAACCGCGCTTCGGGGCTGCGCTTGGGCGATGTGTTGGGCGATACCGCTTCCAGCACCGCTTCGGCGATATGCACCGCTTTCAGCGTTTTGCCTTTCTGGTCGTTATCCTCCATCGCCAGCACATACGGCTCAATCAAAATCACAGGCTTGTTTTCGCGGTTGATGCGGTCTTGCAAGTCTTCGCGCAGGGTGGATTTGCCCGCGCCGCTTTCGCCAACCACCGCCATAAATCCGCCCTGTGTTGCCACCTGAAACATTGCCTCGCGCACATAACGCGCATCGGGGGTTAAATACACATCTTGCGCGGTGCGGATTTCGTCATGGAATGGGTCGCGCGTTAAGCCAAAGTGTTGCCGTGTGGCGAGTGATAAAGCCGATTTTCTTAAAAGCATTTGATTGTCCTTTTCGGGTTTAGATTTATTCTGTGTGGCGGGCGGTTTCAGGCAGCCTGAAACGTCCACGCCCTTGTGTTGGAAATAATCTTGTATCTGCTGGCAAATGGTTGCGCTGCGCCGCTGCGGCGGCTTGCCGTGGTTTAAGAAATTAAGCAGCATGGTTTTGCTGATGCCGATTTCCGCCGCCGCTTGGCGCGAGCTTTTGCCAATTTGAGTTAAAACGTCGCTGGCTCTCATCCGTGTGTCCCCGTCAGTAATCGCAACTTCGGCGCGTAGGTGATGCGTTCCAGCACCTCTTCCAGCTCGCTTTCCGCCGCACCGTTGGGATACAGCTCTTGCAGCCGCTGTGCTGCCGTCGTCCAATCGCCGCCTTGCGCTTCAATGCGCGGTTTGAGCATCTTGGCGAGTTCCACTTTGTTCAACATCGCCACCTGCACATCCATGCGGTTGTAATCCATTTGCCGACCGCGCTTGGGTACGTAGCCGATTTTTTGATTGCGTTCTAACGCTTTCTCTTGATGGGCAAATGGGTCAATTCGCCCGCCGAAGGGCAGGGTTTTGGCTTTGCGTTTTTGCGCCGCTTCATCCAGCGTGTCTGCCTGCATGGCGAGTTTTTCCAGTTGCTTGGCGTTGCTCTGCGCGGCGGTGTCGGCGTGGGCGTGGTAGTTTTCGCCAATCACAGCGGCGTTCTCGCGGAAACCAAACGCATTGCGTACCACTTCGGGCACTTCCAGCCAGTATTCCTTGCCCGTCTCGTCATAGCAGCGCACCTGCGCCGAGTATTGCTTCCACGGGTTTTTGGCAACCATCAATTTCTCGCCCACCAGCACAAACGGCACATGGCTTACATCAAACAGCCGTCCTTCAAACTCAATTTCCAGCTCCGCTTTCACTTTGCGCTCCTGCGGCATACTCAACACCAGCTCGCGGCAGTAATCCGCAGGCGGTGGGATTAACAGCTCATCGGCGGCAATTTTCTGCCAAGCCTGATAACGGCTCATGCCGTGGCGGCTATGCTTGCGCTCGCTGTTGAAATAACGCATCCAGCGGTTGGCGTAGGCTTGCAGCTCGTCAATAGACTGCACCTGCACCATTTTCAGGCTGCTTTCAAACAGCGTTTCCACCAGATTGTTGCCGTTTTCCACCTGCCCCTTGGCGCGGGGGTTGCCCACCTTGTTGATGATGACTTCCACACCCAGCTGCTTGTTTAGGTGTTTAAACCCATGCCCCGTGTTCGCCGAACCAGGGTCAAGCATCACGCATTTGGGCACGCCGCAAAACGGGTCTTTCAGCCTGTCCGCCTTCGGCTGCATCGCTTGGATAAAGGTCTCGCACAGGTTCTCGCTGTTCTCGCCACCAAACACATACCAAACAAACAGGCAGCCTGAACAATGGTCGGTTACCACATACCGCCACACGCGATCTTGCTCAATGCTCACCACGTTTTTCGGCTTGTTTTTGTAAAACTCATCCGAGCGCATAATCCGCAGCCCCGTGTCCTTGCCCGTGCGCGGCAGGTAAAACAACACGCACACGCTCGCATCAATCTGCCACACATGGTTCGGGTGCAGGCTTTGCAATCGGGTTACAGGCGCAGGCTGCAACAGCTGGTCGGGGTGCAGCTTGTAATTGCGCAAACCGCGCGTAATCGTGCTTACCGACAGCGTGCTCACTTCGCCCGTTTCCCTGTCTATGCGCACAGGATCAATCTCTTTATTGGCTATCAACATCTCTACCGCCCTTTCCACGGTCATCAACCGTTTGCCGTTTTTGCGCATGGTTTCCATCAGCAGCGCGGAAATCATCTGCGCATCGCGCTCGCTCAACGCCGTTTTGCCTGCATCGGCGCGGCGTTTGCGCATCGGTTTCACCCGCACACGGTCAAGCTCTTTATAAAGCGTCGCCGCGCTCATATTCAGCTTGGCTGCCTGCGCCCGAATAAACTCGGTTTTGCCGCCGCGCGGCAAGGTGTCCAGCTGCGCGGCAATGGCGTGCAAACGCTCGTTTAACACCGCATTCATTTGGCTACTCGCTTTCAGGCTGCAACCATTCAGGCACGCCGTCATCGTTTAGGCTTTCAGGCAGCCCATATTGGTCGCGCAGATGCTGGCAATCCATAATAATTTGGTTCAACACCCCCGCCATCCGCGCCTGATGCGATAAACCATGCGCCTCACCATGCGCCGCCATCTGCGCGAAATAATCGCCCAGCTGCGCCAAATGGCTGCGGATGGCGACTTCTTTCGCGCCCACCGCCATATTCAATTCATTGCCCACATCGGCAGGACTAGGCTCTTTCACGCCGCCTTTCTTTTTCGCCTTTTCCAGCTTTTCTGCCAGCTCATCAATCTTGGCATTTTTGCCCGCCAGCACTTCATCTTTGGCTTTCGCGTCCTCGCGGCTCTCGCGCAGCGCCAAGCGCAGCTCGCGCACCGTCATCCTGTCCACATCGTCCAGCGTCATGCCGTTCACTTCCTCGCCTTCCGCCAGCCCGATTAAGGTAACGTCTTCCTCTACCAACAGTTCCAACAGCTTGCTTTTGCCCAAATCCATCAGTTTGGGCGCGGCTTTTTGCATTTGCGGGGTGGCAAAGCGCTGGGTGGCAGCCATTAGGCGGGCGGTTTCGTTATGCCCAATACCAAACTCACGCTTCACAATTTCCATAAACCTCCCGCGCTCCGTGTGTTCTTTCAATACAATCAAAGCACGCCCCAGCTCAAACATTCCCTCCATTGTTTGCCGAACCGCATGGCGACCGCGCTCAATCCATGTGGCTTCGTCATAAATTTCACCGTTTGCCCATTGTTCCATCACCATCAGGCTATGCGCGGCTTGATAATTCTGATTGGCGGTTACATCCGCCAGCATTGTTTGTTCTTTGTCTAATACTTCCATTTTTTCACTCTCCAAACATGCCAACGTCGGCACATTTCAAAATTTCCCAAAAGTCCTTACGTCAGGACTTTTCAAACGTTCCTAATTTCCTTACGTCAGGAAATTAGAAATCCATCAATCAACACCAACCCGTCTGCCAATCTCGGCAATCCTGCTTTGCAGCCGTTCCTGCTGCTGGCGAAACCGCTCGGCGATTTGCAGGGTTTTTACGCTATACGCAAAGTTGCCGTTTTCCAAACGGGTAACCAGCCCTTCGGCGATTAAATCTTCCAAATCACGGCTCACATGAACCGCTGATATGCCCAACCCCACCGCCAATTCTTTATTGCTGATGCCGATAATCGGGTGCGCTTCCAAAGCCTTAAACACGCGCAAAATGCGGCTGCCTTTTTTACTGGTTGCCATTGGGCTGCTCCTTTAAGCCTAGCTTTACAGCGATTTCATGCCCTTTGCCATAACGCCCTTTGCGCTGCCCGCCGATCACCAAATAAACATCGCGCGGCGTATAGCCGTTTTCACGCGCCCACTGCGCCAAAGTTTTACCGTTTCGCTCAAAGTTTTCTTTTAACTTTTCAACACTTATGCTCATGTCTAGCCCTTTTCATTTATGATAAAATGCAGCACTATCCGCGTACTAAATCAGGGTTAATGCTGCCCGATGTGTGAATTATGTGATTTTAAAATCTCTTTTGCAAGGATTATTTTGTGATTTCTAAGTCTCTTTTTGGTAATCGTTTGAAAGAACAAAGAAAAAAAATGGGCTTAACGCAAGCAGATGCAGCCCAAAAAGCAGGAATTGAACGGGAAACGTGGGGAAAATATGAACGTGGCGTATTTTTGCCAAGTGGAGACGTATTAGTCTCTTTTTTAAATATTGGGATAGATGTCAGCGCGTTATTTTCTGTTTCAGAGAGGCAGCCTGAAAATTTGTTGGCACAAGATGAGCGAGAACTATTAGCTCATTACCGCCAAGCCAGTGATAACGGCAAATTTGTTATTTTGAGTGTCGCGCAAGGCGCAGAGAAAAAAGAAGCCGAGACTGAGGCTCGTAAAGTAGCTTAAATGTAGTAGAGAACAGCTATGCTAGATTTTGATTGGTCAAGCCTATTTTATAAGGCGTTAAATCTAAAAAAACAGTACTCCATCAACTTCCATGAAGATTTACATTGGTTGTTTTCTTATAAGATTGCTGAATACCTAAAAACACAGGGAATAGATAATGTTACACCAAGCTATATCCGTCCGTATTTAAGCAAAATTTGGGAAATTCAGCATGGTGAGCAAAAAATTCCACGCTACACGCCTGTTTGTAGTAGCTCATACTATTATCTTGAAGATGTGTATCGCTATGGTTTCTCAGGAGAAAGTGGAGCGCATGCCAGTTTAATTTTTCGCCAATGGTGCGGAGTTCAATATAACTTACAAAACTATCTTGATTTCCCGCCGATACTTATTGGGAATTTTGGTTTTTTGTTAGACAACAAATACATACAAAAAGAAATTGCTATCCCTGAACAACTTAATCTAGTTGGCGTGGTCAAATTTACCCAATATAAAAAACAATTTATTTATACATGGATAGGCGTATTTCTAAATTCAGATTTAAATTTCAGGTTACCTAATAAAGAAATTATCTTGCCTAATGAACCTTATTACTATGTATATGGTAGCTTATTCATGCGATATTACGCAAACGGCGATTACTCACAAGATGAAAATGAATTGAGAAAACAACATGGTTTTCCTAAAAAAGGAACACGTGGAACGGGCGAACTTATTCTTTACCATACCGTATGCCGTATTTTCCAAGATGAACCTATCAAACGCCATTATCGGGGAAAGGAATTACATGGCTATGAAATTGATATTTGGCTACCTGACAGAAAAATAGGCTTTGAATTTCAAGGCGAGCAACATTTTCGGGAAGTTAAACTTTGGCATAGGGAACATGGTTTTGAAGAGCAAAAGAAAAGGGATAAAACAAAAAAGAAATTATTTAAAGAATTAGGCTATACAGTTTTATATTTTAATAAAAATGATGATTTAAGTCATAAAGGCGTATTACGCGCTCTTAGAGCAGAATTAGCCATTATTCCTACTGATGATTGCTTTGTTACACAATAGAATCTTGTTCTGCTTTTTTTAAAGCGCATTAAAAGCTATCCAGCCCCCATAAACTGATAATCCCTATAACGATAACCAACGCTATAGGGATTTTTTATGTCCAAACCAAATACACAGCAGCCTGAACTGGCATGGATCGCCATCGCCCGCCGTGAAATCGGCACGCGCGAAATCGCGGGCAAAGAACACAACAGCAAAATCCGCAACTGGCTGATTGCGCTGGGTGCATGGTGGCAAGACGACGAAACGCCGTGGTGCGGCACATTTGTTGCCCACTGCGCGCGTGAAGCGAACCGTGCGCTGCCCCGCCATTGGTATCGCGCCAAAGACTGGCTGAACATAGGCTCGCGCTTGGATAAACCTGCTTATGGCTGTGTAGTCGTTTTTGACCGCGCGGGCGGCGGGCATGTGGGCTTTGTGGTGGGCAAGGATAAGCAGGGCAATTTGATGGTGCTGGGCGGCAATCAGGGCGATGCGGTGAACATTAAGCCGTTTGCGATGAGCCGCGTGGCGGGCTATGTGTGGCTGGATTGGGCAGATGGACGCAAATCTGCGCCCAAGCCTGAACGCTTTGAGTTGCCGTTGTTGGACAGCAATGGGCAAGTTTCGCGCAACGAACGCTAGGAGGCAGCCTGAAAATGAAACGGCACTCTGTTGTATTGGGTGCGCTGGTGGCATTAAGCCTAACCAGTCTTGCGCCGCCATCGCCTGAACTGACTTTAAAAGAACCCAGCCGACCGCGCCCGCAGCCGCACCCATTGGGCGGTGTTGCGCTGCGTAAACATCGCCACAGCGGCGTAGCAGCGGCGCGGCGGGCTAAACGCAAAGGGAAACGATAATGAAGCTGCTCAAATGGCTATCAGGCTTAATCGCCAATCCTGCCACAGGACAAATCAGCCACACCAAGCTGTGGGCAAACATCACCGCTGCCTGCATGACCTACAAGTTTATTCAAACGGAAAACGCGCCCGAGTGGCTATGGTGGGCGTATGGCGGCATGGTAGGCGGCTACGCGCTGATTAAGCGCGGCATCGCCGCTGTGCCGCAGGTGGCGCAGATTAACAAGGGGCAAAGCGATGGGGACAATTTGGAATAAATACCGCTTTCAGGCTGCCTGCGCGGGCTTTGTGCTGGCGTGCGCCTTATCGGCATGGGCGGGCTGGGTGGTGGCGCAAAGCGCGTGCCATGCGGCAACGCTGGTTTTGAAAAACCAATATGCCGATGAGAAATTGCAAGCGCAGCAAACCTATTCCGCCGCGCTGGCGGATGCGCTGGCGAAACAACAAGCGGCGGTGCAATGGGCGCAGCAACAGGGCGAGCAACTTGCCGCCACCCGCGCCCAGCTAGAACAACGGCAATACGAACTGAACAAGGAAATCCCCCATGCCACGCATCAAGACAATCAAGGCACTACTGTTTACAACGGCATTGGCAACCACAGCCTGCAACTCTACAACCGCGCCTTTGGTTACGCCGCCGATTAGGCAGCCTGAAATCCCGCCTGTGTCTACCGAGCTGCTGGCAATACACGAACGCCCCGAGCGTCCCGCCAGCGGCTCGCCCCAACATTTGCTAGACCACGCGGTGCGCTATGGCGCGTATTGCCAAAAACTCGCCGCACAGGTTTCAGGCTGGCAGGCGTGGTATCGCCAGCAGCAAGGCAGCCTGAACGCAAAGGACACACCATGAACCCGCTCAACGTAGAAACCTTAATCGGCGGCTTAACCAGTATGCTCACCGCCGCGCTGTGGTTTTGGGTCAAAACCATTTCCGACACCAACCGCGAAGCCGCCCGCGAGCGCGACGAAATCCGCCAAGAGCTTGCCACGCTCAAAGCCGCCCTGCCGCGCGAATATGTGCTGCGCGATGACTACATTCGCAATCAAGCCGTGCTGGAAGCCAAAATGGACGGCATTCACAAAACCCTAACCGACCTTTACAAAATAGAAAGCGTGAAAAAATCATGAACGAAAAGGCACGCCGCGAAGGAATGCGCTGGCACATCATCAACACACTCAACAAAGCCCGCCCCTACACGTCCAGCGAAGTGTTTTTGCTGGACGTGATGCGCGGGATTTATCCCGATGCCACCGCCATGGAATTGCGCCAGCAGTTAGACTATTTAAAAGACCGCCGCCTGTTGGTGCTGACCAAACAGCCCAGCGGAATGTGGTTTGCCGATTTAAACCGCCTCGGCGTGGACATCGCTGAATACACCATTGAGTGCGAAGCAGGCATCGCCCGCCCGCCGAAATACTGGGAGAGCTAACATGGCACGCCGCAGCAGCATAGATGCCTTGCCCGAAGCCGTGCGCCACAGCTTGGAGCGCAAGCTGTCCGAAAACGGTTTTGCCAACTACACCGCGCTGGCGGACTGGCTGACCGCGCAGGGCTACGAAATCAGCCGTTCCGCCGTGCACCGCTATGGGCAAAAGGTGGAACGGCGTTTTGCCAGCATCAAAGCCAGCACCGAAGCGGCGCGGCTGATTGCCGAAGGCGCGGCGGACGAGGGCGACACCCGCAGCGAAGCTCTGATGGCAATGGTGCAGACCGAGCTATTTGACGCGCTGGTGCAAATCGGCGAGCTGCCCGATGAAGAGCTGCCGCCGATGGAGCGGTTTGACCTGATGAGCGAGGGCGCGAAACGCATCGCGGGGCTGATTTCCGCCAGCACGCGGCTGAAAGAATATCAAGGCAAAGTCAAAGCCCGCGCCCAAGCCACCGCCGATGAAGTGGCTCAGGCGATAAAAAAAGGCGGGCTGTCGCACGACACCGCCGAGCAAATTCGCAAACAAATTTTGGGGATTGCGGTATGACCGAAAAAAACAATTTCAGGCAGCCTGAAAACCATAATCCGCCCAACGATAACCGCACGCCGATGGTGTTGCTGCCTTATCAGCAACGCTGGATTGCCGACCCCGCGTATGTGAAAGTATGCGAAAAATCGCGCCGTATCGGTTTAAGCTGGGGCGAAGCGGCGGATAGTGCCTTGCTGGCGGCGCAAACCAGCGGCATGAACGTTTGGTACATCGGCTACAACAAAGACATGGCGCTGGAATTTATCCACGATTGCGGCAACTGGGCGAAGTTCTACGGCTTGGCGGCAGATGAAGTGGAAGAGACGGAAGAAGTGTTTGCCGATGGCGACGACAAGCAGGCGGTGTTGGCGTTTGTGATTCGCTTCGCATCGGGCTGGCGCATTACCGCGCTGTCCAGCCGCCCCAACAACCTGCGCGGTAAGCAAGGGCGCGTGATTATTGACGAAGCCGCTTTCCACGACGATTTGCCCGAGCTACTCAAAGCCGCAATGGCGTTGCTGATGTGGGGCGGGCAAGTGCACATCATCTCCACCCATGACGGCGTAGATAACCCATTTAACGAGCTGATTACCGACTGTCGCGCAGGCAAAAAGCCCTACACCGTGCACCGCATCACCTTTGACGATGCGCTGGCAGACGGTTTGTACAAACGCATCTGCCTACGGCGCGGCATAGAATGGACAGCCGAAGGCGAAGCCGCATGGGTGGCAGAAATCCGCCAATCCTACGGCGAAAACGCTGCCGAAGAGTTGGACTGCATTCCCAAAAACGGCGGCGGAAAATGGCTGAATCGCGCCTTGATAGAAAGCCGAATGTCGCCCTACACACCTGTGCTGCGCTACGACCAAAGCGACAGCTTCGCGCTATTGCCCGAACATCAACGCGCCGCCGAAGTGGCGGACTGGCTTTCAGGCAGCCTGAAACCGCTGTTAGATGCGTTGGACAACACCCGCCACAGCTTTGTTGGCGTGGATTTCGCCCGCAACGGCGACCGCAGCGCGATTGTGCCGTTAATCCGCCAGCAAAATCTTAATCTCTACACGCCGTTTATCTTGGAATTGGGCAATATACCGTTTAAACAGCAAGAGCAAATCTGCGCCTATCTGTTGGCAGGCTTGCCCAACCTGCTCGGCGCGGCTTTGGACGCACGCGGCAACGGGCAATACCTTGCCGAAGCGATGCAAGACCAATTCGGCGGCGAGCGCGTGCAAGCTGTGATGTTGTCGGAGAACTGGTATCGCGCCCACACCGCGCCATTTAAAGCCGCGCTAGAAGACGGCACGCTGGACAAACTGCCACGCGATGAAGACATCTTGACCGACCTACGCGCCTTTGAGTTGATTAAGGGCGTGCCACGCATTCCCGACACCCGCACGCGCGGGCAGGACGGCAACAAACGCCACGGCGACACCGCCATCGCGCTGGTTTTGGCGCACTACGCCAGCCGAGAACTCAATATCGGCGCGGTGCGCGTTGCCAGCCGCGCGGTGCGCCGTGAAAGCCGATTGACCAATGGCTATTGATTTCAGGCAGCCTGAAACAGGAAATCCCATGAAACCCCACATCAAACTCAAAACCCCGCACGGCACCATCGCCCCCACCGCCGAGCAGCTAGCCAGCCAAATCGCCGTACTCTCCCGCTTCGGCATGGGTGGTTTTGGCGGCTGGCTGCCTAATCCCGACCCGATACTGCGCAAAATGGGGCGGCAGATAGACGTGTACCGCGAGCTTCTGCGCGACCCATTGGTGGGCGGGCAAGTGCGCCGCCGCAAAGCCACCGTGGCGCGGCTGCAATGGCGGCTAGACGGCGACGATGTGCTGCCCAGTGTGCGCGATACCATTCAGGCTGCCCTAGCCAACCACGACCTAGACCGCCTAATCAAAGACATCTTAAACGCCACCCTGTTTGGCTATCAGCCGCTGGAAATCATCTGGCAGCACGGCAGTTTATGGCTGCCTGAACGCATCATCGCCAAGCCACCCGAATGGTTCGGCTTTAACGATGATGCCCAGCTTTACTTCCACCAAAACGGCGCAACCACCGAGCCGCTGCCCGCCTACAAATTTCTTTGCCCCACCCAAGAAGCCAGTTACGCCAACCCCTACGGCTTGGGCGATTTGGGCTTAGTGTTTTGGGCGGTAACCTTTAAACGCGCGGGGCTGAAATTCTGGGCGGAGTTCACGCAAAAATACGGCAGCCCGTGGCTGATTGGCAAAGAGCCGCGCAGTAATACCGATGCCGATACCAACAAATTGCTGGACGCGCTGGAAGCCCTAGTCGGCAACGCCGTTGGCACGATTCCCAACGATTCCAGCGTAGAAATCCACGAAGCCAGCGGCAAAGCCGCATCGGTCGACGCCTACGACAAGCTCATCCGCTACTGCCGCAGCGAAATCAACATCGCGCTGCTCGGGCAAGACCAAACCACCGAAGCCAACACCAACCACGCCAGCGCAACCGCAGGGCTGGAAGTAACCGACGACATCCGCGACAGCGACAGCCGCATTGTGATGGGCGCAATCAACCAGCTGATTGATTGGATTTGCGAGTTGAATTTCGGCGATGTCGCCCGCCCCAAATTCGTGTTATACGAAGCCGAAGCCTACGGCTCAACCGAGCTTTCCCAGCGCGATTTGAATTTGCACCAAATCGGTGCACGATTCAGCAACGACTATTTCGCCCGCGCCTATGGTTTCAAAGATGGCGATTTGCTGCCGACCGACAGGCAGCCTGAAAACGCAGATTTCGCCGAACATCATCACCATGAATACAACCAAGCGGCAGACATTCCGCAAATCATGGGAAGCGCCGTTTCAGGCAGCCTGAAAACCAATCCGCCCGATGTAACCGGCGAACTGGTGGGCAGCCTGAAAAACGGCGCAACGCCCGAAGCCGTCTTGCAGCAACTTGCCGACAGCTATCCCGACTGGGACGATGCCGCCATGCAGAACGAACTGGCGCGGCTGATTTTCCTTGCCGATGTGGTCGGACGGTTGGAAGCGCAAGCAGAATTGGCGGAGGGCTAAACCGTGAACCAAGCCGAAATCGCCGCGCTGTTCCAAATGCAGCCTGAAAACGCCATCGCCTACCTGAAACAAAAGCGCGTTACCGAAAGCTGGGATTGGCAGGATATGCTGGACGATGCCCATGTTTCCGCGTTCACCATTGCCAAAAGCGCCGAGATGGATGTTGCCCATGACATCCATCAAGTCGTGCTCAAAGCCGCCGAAACAGGGCAGACGTTTGACGACTTCAAACGCGATCTGATGCCCGTGCTGGAAAAGAAAGGCTGGGTAGGGCGGCAAACCGTGCCCAACCCCGACACGGGCGAAGAGCAAATGGTGACGCTCGGCACACCGCACCGTCTGAAAACCATTTACCAAACCAACCTGCAATCCGCCTACATGGCGGGGCGCTACGCCGAAATGAGCGCCGCCACCGCCACGCATCCCTATTGGCAGTATGTAACCGTGAACGACGGCAAAGTGCGCGAAGCCCACCGCAAGCTGCACGGGCAGGTGTTCGCCGCCGATGACCCCGTGTGGGACACGCTGTATCCGCCATTGGACTACCGCTGCCGCTGCCGTGTGCGCCCGCTATCGCGCAGCCAAGGTGCAGCATTGGTGCAACCATCGCCCAAACTGGAAAGCATCATCGTGGACATCGGCACCAACCCTGCCACAGGTGAAGAACGCTACGCCCAGCGCACAGGTTTCAGGCTGCCTGACGGTACATTCGCCGCCCCCAGCGCAGGCTTTAACGCCAACCAAGGCAAAACCTTTTTGCAGCGCACCGCCCGAGTAGCCATAGAAAAAGCCCAAACCGCCCCGCCCGAATTAGCCAAAGTCGCCGTAAAAGCCATGATGCAGCAAGAGAAATTCCGCAACGCACTCACGCTGGCACAGTTGAAATGGGTGGCGGAATTATTGAGATTGAACCAGCAATAGGCAGCCTGAAACCATGCTTACCATCACTTTAAACAGCCAAGACGTAGAACGCGGGCTCAACCAACTACTCGGCAACCTGCGCCACCGCCAGCCCATGATGCACGGTATTGCCGCCGAGCTGTTGAGCCTAACCGAAGACAACTTTGAAAACGAAAGCTGGGGCAACGAGCCGTGGCAGTCCACCCATCGCGGCGGCAAAATACTGCAATTGAGCGGACAACTCGCCGCCAGCATCCACACCCTTGCCACCAACCAAAGCGCCAAAATCGGCACCAACAAAATCTACGCCGCTATCCACCACATCGGCGGCGACATCCACGCCCAAAATGCCCCCTACTTGATGATACCGCTGGGCAACGGACGCTTCGCCCGCAAGCAATCCGTAACCATTCCCGCCCGCCCCTATCTCCCCATCAATGCCAACGGCGAACTGCAAGCAGGCGGCGCAACCCGCATACTGGACGTTGCCCGAGATGCCCTTGCCCACGGTGTATAATCTCGCCACGCCGACAAAAAAAGCGGACATATTTCAGTCCGCTTTTTGTTGCATAATGTGAAACGATGTTGCAAATTGCTATCCCGCTTTGTTTTGATTTATCCCGCTTTATCCCGTTTATCTTGCTGGGTGGGGTGGGTTTTTCTTAAAGGGTTTCAGACAGTACCGGTCAAGACCATGCATTCGTACAAGGTAAAAACATTAGCAGCACTAATGGTATTAACTCTCAGTTTGGAACAATGGATAGCCAGCAATTGAGCCATTCCATTAACCAACAGTTGAGTGATGCCCGTGAACGGGTTCACAGTCTCAGCCAAGCCAGCAGCGAATCCCTCAGTAACGGGTTTAGTACCAAGCTGGATCAAAGAGCGTTTTCCGCACTGTTGTCTGCGAACTCTTATGACGCGCACCACCAACTGGAAAGCGGTGCCAATGCCGCTGCCCAATACGACCAAAGCGTGGCAGCCAAACTACATAACGCATCCGACAACGCAGCATCTTATTTCTCAACTTTGGCGAATCTGGCCTCTTCATCCAACGCCGGAGAACGTTCCGCCGCGTATGCCGCCATCCATGACCTAGCACAAGAAAATCCGGCCGGTCATGCCCAAGCCTATGCGCAAATGGCGGGCGGAGCGCTGTCTGTTGAGCAACACCGGCACGATATGCTGCTGGGCAACCGCTCGGCTATTGACCAACCCATATCGACTGACAATCTTTCTAAAAGTGCTTTTGCCAACCCGATCGATCACAGCAATTTACGCAACGATTTATTCGGGCTTAATCAATCAGCCTATGGCGACCCCGGTCATGCAGCCAGCAGTTTGAAAGATATGTCGCCACAAGACGAAGCAAAAATCATGGCGCATAACCATGACAAATTTAAAGAAATGGTAAATTTCAATAACCGGGTTATTGAGAAATACAATCTGCGCAGTGTGGCGGAACAGGCACAGGACTATGCTTTAATCGATGCATTTAAGGCATGGGATGCGGCAGGCGAGCAATGGGATCAAAAAGACTACGTCGGAGCGGCTCTCGGATATGGTGCAGGAACACTGGAAGTTCTTTCAATGGGGCTGGGTAAAACTTTCCGCAAACTTGCTGGAGTTGAAGAGAACAACGGCACTGGTATGGGAGATGTTATTGACCCTGAGTTGAGTGCCGACATCAAACAGGTACAGGAAAACCTGAAACAGATGAAGGCATTTAATATACAGGATATGGGGCATCGCACGGTTGACGGCGTACCGATTGAAAAAGTGATCGGCCATCCAATATCGCATGAGCAACACAATTCATCCGATAGCAATAACCAGCGAACTGCCAGTCATGCGACACCATCTGCTCCCAAAGCATCAGCTGCCGCAGATTATGCGCTGGCTCACGCTCGCCCTAGAAGTAACAAACAGTGTGCCGAGTATGTAAATAACGGTTTGCAAGCACAAGGCATACCGATACACGGACATGGTAAAGATGTTGCAAATAATTTAGTACGGCTTGGTTGGGTAAAAGTGCCTTATGATCAGAACTATGTACCCAGAGATGGAGATGTACTATCGTTTGCTGCACATGGAAAAACAAAAGGTGGAGGCGGAATTTATGGTCACGCCGCCATTTGGTCGCAAAAGGCCAACGGTGGGAAAGGTGCATGGGTATCCGATTATGTTCAAAACAGTATCTATCCAAACAGACATTATCATGGGATAACACCAACAATCGTGCGGATGTCTAATAGCCCTAGAAAATAAATAGTTGCAACAAAGGCTGTGCATAACAGCACAGCCTTTTTATTTTTGGTGGTGTCCTAAAAAGTATGCTGACATAAAACGTCAAGCC